>JAAELZ010000105.1 GCA_024226105.1 Pseudomonadota bacterium
CCCAGAGATGGTCACCTTTGGCCACGGTGTAGCTGCTAACCTCCTTTTTCATGGGTGTCGCTGCAACCACTGCTTTTTCAGGAGCAGGGGCCGCCATAGCTTCTTTATCGCCGGGGTTTGTTTTTGCGGTTATGCAACCACCTGTTGTTGCGATGGCGATCGCCAACGTGGTGAGTTTCAATAATTTAAAATTTGCCTGGCGCATGTTTGTCTTCTCCCAAAAACCAATCAGTTATAATGTCCGTAAAGCTTGTGTCGATTAAATCCACATAACCGTTTAAGCGTTACAATTAGCGCAAGTTTACGCTTTGCCTGTTCCTGGCGCAACATGTAGCGGAAAATATTGTGAATTAATTAGCCGGATTAAGTACAGGAAAACACCTAAAAATAGACGGCAGGTTTGTTTTTGCGGGTATACATCATATATATAGAGACTATTACGGCATGCAAAGCGATATTGTTCTGGCAACATTAAATGCGCGCTATATTCATACCGCGTTTGGTTTGCGCTACTTAAAGGCCAATTTAAAGGATCTGGAAGACCGCGCAACAATTTGTGAATTTACCCTGGAACAACGGCCGCTCGATATTGCTGAACAAATATTGTCCCGCCATCCCAAAGTAGTTGGCCTGGGCGTGTATATATGGAACGCGCAGTTGAGCCTGGAGACGGCGGCGCTGATTAAAAAAATTGCCCCGCAGATAACACTTGTGCTTGGAGGGCCGGAGGTCAGTTACGAACAGGAAAAGCAGCCCGTCTGCCAGCTTGCCGACTATGTGCTGAGCGGCCCGGCGGAAGGAGAGTTTTATGCCCTGTGCAAGGGTTTACTGGAAGGTGTACCGCCCGCACCGGCTTTGCCGCTCACACCGGATGAAATTAGATTTCCATACTATCTGTATACCGACGATGATCTGAAACACCGGGTACTGTATGTTGAGGCTTCGCGCGGCTGCCCGTTCAAATGTGAGTTCTGTCTGTCGGCGCTGGACAAAACCGCTAAACCGTTTGTGCTGGATCGATTTTTAAGTGAACTGGATTCACTTTTCGAACGCGGTGCACGGCATTTCAAATTTGTAGATCGAACTTTCAATTTGAGCACCAAGATGAGCCTGCCGATTATGCAGTTTTTTCTGGACCGCATACCTCAGAGCCCGGAAAAGAACGATATTTTCGTGCATTTTGAAGTTATTCCCGACCGGCTACCGGAACCGCTTAAGGCGGCTATCGCTCAGTTTCCACCCGGCAGCCTGCAATTTGAAGTTGGGGTGCAGACATTCAACCCCCGGGTACAGGCTATTATTCAGCGTAAACAGGATAATGTTTGTTCTGAGGAAAATCTGGCCTGGTTATGTCTGCGCAGCCCGGCCCATATCCATGCGGACCTTATTTTTGGCCTGCCCGGTGAAAGCCGGGAGAGCATGGCGGAAAGCTTCAATAAGCTGGTCGCACTACAGGCGGATGAGATTCAGCTGGGTCTATTAAAACGCTTGCGCGGTATGCCAATGGCCAAAAAAGAAGCTGAATACAAGTTGGTGTTTAATCCAAATCCACCCTACGATATATTATCTACCCGGGATGTCGATTTTGCGAGCATGCAAAAGTTAAGGCGCATGGCGCGCTACTGGGATCTGGTGGCAAACTCGGGGCGGTTTAAGGATAGCCTGGTATGGATTCTTGGTGATTCTCCCTTTGATCGATTTATGCACCTGAGTGAGTGGCTGTTTCACACCACCGGCCGCACACACAAAATAAGTATGAAACGATTGTTTGATTTACTGTTCAAGGCCTTGACCACGCAATTTGGGCTGGATGAAAAATCGGCAAAGACCTGCCTGAGAGCCGACTACGAGCGCAGCGGCATTAAGGGCCTGCCACAATGTTTATTGCTCTCCCGGCAGCCACCTAATAAAGAGAAAAGCGCAAGGTCGGCTGACAAGCGGCAGCGAGCACATATTGCTTAAAAGACAATTTTTGTTCCCCGGAATAACAGAAAAACCTCCCCCTTTGAAAAAGGGGGATCGAGGGGGATTTTTCGATAATCTCTGTTTATGAAGAGAGCAGCCACAAAAAAAGCCGCGGTAAAACGCGGCTTTTTACTGTTTTGAAGCAGCTTTACTTGACTGAAGTCAGGCCCAGAACTTCCCAGTCCTGCATGCCACCACGGTACCACTTGATTTTGTGGGCAGGGTAACCAAAGCTCAGCAGCGTCTTGATAGAGGCAGGTGATTGACCGCACCACATTCCGTTACAGTAGAGAACCAGTGTTTTAGCATCGCTGAAATCAAAGATACCTTCCACTTCCTTTACGCCGAACTGGTCGACCATAATTTCTGAGATATCAATAATCGTCGCACCGGCTTTGGTCGCCAGTTTGGTCCATGGAATGCTAACGGTACCCGGGATATGGCCGCGTGCATGCCAATCTTCGGTGCGAGAATCCTGAACGATAACCGGGTCACCGTTGTGCATGGACTGGATATAGCTAATTACTTCCAGCTCAGCAATGGTTTCAACCCCCGGTGCCAGGATGGCCGGTTGAATACAGAAAGGTGGGCAGGGACGCGACGTTTTATTAAATTTCTCGTCGATTATATTGCCATTGTTCTGGTTACGCGTGATGCTCATCTTGGTGCCGTTGACCGTGAAGTCAGCGCTCATTTGATCGCCGGAGCCGATACCAACAGGTTTGCCTTCAGCGCTGGCAGTACCTGATGTGGCCAACAGGGCGGCAAATGAAAGGCCCAGTAAAATTTTGCTTGATTTGATCATTTATAGTTTCCTCTTTGAATGATTTAGGTTTGAAAAGCTTAATGACGGCCCTGGGGCGGTCAACTATTTCTATGGCCGGCTCGTGGCCGGCGACAGAGAATGGGTGGTTATACTATTTCGATTTGGTTATCTAGCAATCAGGCTCTTCCTCTTCTTCGCCTTCTTTTTTCTTTTTCTCCCCGTCTTCGGTAGTTTCGTCCGTATCGGATTGATACACTTTGAAACCATCTGTAGCGGGAAGGACGCTGGCCGCATTGCTTACGTTAACCAGGCTGAATGCCAGCACCAGGCTGGCAAAAATTTTTGTCAAATTTGTCATGTGTTACATCCTAAATATATAAATCTCTATTCTGTCTTTATAACAACGAATTCACTTTTTTAAAGTCGTTTATGGCCACCGTTCGGGTTCAAGGAATAGGTTAAAAACCCGATGAGTGGTTATACATACCGGTCTACGAAACCTTTTCAAGTTCAGTGCATAGCGGCATGTACATCATGTTAAAGCCAAGCATACCAGCAATGAATGCACCAATTTGCGCTAAATTAATAAGATATTCTAATGGTGCCGGTATAGTTTCTTTTGTCTGGCTAGACCATGAATAAGCAAGGGTAATTAGTAATAAGAAAGGCCAATCTGGTGTTTCGAAAAATGCGAAGGCTGTAGCATAAAGCGGTTGATAAGCTGCTGGATAAAAGTGCCCACTTCATGGTCGTACATGTCTCCCTGAAGGAGTTCCAGTTCAACTTCATGCAGTTCCGTTTGCTGGCCATTGGCAGAAATAAAACCCGAATCCGTGACCAGTTCCAGCCTCGAACGGCCGATCTCAAGCACTCGTTTGCGGCGTGCCATGGTGACATTAACGCGCTCCAGCAAGGCTGCGGATTTCGGAAGTACGGCGTGTAGTGCGTCTGCGATTTTACCTTCCGGCACACAGGCCAGGCTCTCAAATCCTTTTTCTGTGACTTGCTCGATCTCTTCGCAGCTTGAATAGCCGTGTTTGATAATACTGTTACGTTTAAGCGTGCTCATATGAATCTCACCTTCGTAACGCGTGCGCAGAGACCAGCGCAAGTCGCGTAAAGCCCAGTCCGGGGTATCGTAGTAGGTTGCGGCAAAGCGCCGGGGAGCGGAACAAATGCCCGGGTCGCGGATTGCCTGTTTAACGAACGAACTGTTTATCAGCTGGTCGAGGGTCGCTTCATCAGGAGCAGTAAGCTTAATTTCCTGCTCGATTTGGTGTTTCGAAAACATGCTTGGGGTAAAATCGCGGCCTTTCGAATTATTGAGGCGTCTAATTTACGCCATA
>JAAELZ010000106.1 GCA_024226105.1 Pseudomonadota bacterium
GCTGATTATACCACGAAATACCCCGATAATTACTTGTTTATATTAATATAATCAATAGGATACAGTTATATCACGGTCTCGTATCGGCGCTCCGGGTGTGGCTTCATCACCGCGATGTTGTAGCCGTCCAGTAACCAGTTCAACTGCTCGCCGGTCAACAGCATATGACCGGCTTTTGGCTTCGGCCAGTGGAACTTATCTTGCTCTAATTGTTTTTGCCAAAGACAAAATCCGTTACGCTCCCAATACAAAATCTTGACCTTGTCTCTTTGCCGATTTCGAAAAACAAATAGCTGGCCAGTCATGGACTTGTGGCACAGAACGCTTTCCACCAAAATAGACAAAGTTCGGATACCCTTCCTGAAATCCACCGGCTCCAGGCACAGATAAATATCGGTCAACGACACGCTGGGTCGCAACATCACTCCGATCCCAAGCGATACAGTGCCTGCACCAACTGTGCCGGTGATTCCATCGGCGGGAGTGTGACCGCGATGCCGTTGGGCAGGTGCACACGGATGTCTTGTGCCGCATTCACCTCCGGGTGTATTTTTACCGGCACCAGGGTGGCGCTGTGATTGTTATCCGCTTCACGCAATAGCTTGCGCCAGCGGTACCACTGGCTCGGGCGAATACCTTCGCGTCGTAGATAGCTCGCCGCGTTTAAGCCGCTGGCTTTGTGTGCAGCGAAATGGTTCCGCCAATACTCTGGCGTAGTGTGCTTGCCTCGCGCCATCTTCGGTTCTCCTCGGTTGGAAAACTTTGAGCTTGGCATGGGTGCCGTGTCTGCGGTAGGGGGTGGATTCTGCAGCGCTTACGATGAACCCTTCATGGATTAAACCGATTCTCTTTCCACTCTGGCCGTTTTAGTATGCGTTACCGTAAACACGGCCGCGATTACCAGGGCGGCGCCTGCGACCTGTTGCCGATCAAATTGTTCTCCCAGCAGCAGCATGGCCAGTGCGATCGTAAATACCGGTTCCATATTCATCAAAATGGCCGCGTGCA
>JAAELZ010000107.1 GCA_024226105.1 Pseudomonadota bacterium
CACGGATGAATGAATCAAAAATCCCGGTTTATACGGCGAATGGAAACCACGATTTTCTCGGGCCGAATGGCAACGTGATTGATCAGTTCCTGGACAATGTAGGCCCGTTGAATGCACGCTTTAGTTTGCTTGGGAATTGTTTCATCAACCTGGATACGGGGGCGTACATGTATCCATCGCATAAAGGCGCGCGAGCCGGGTTGCTCGCCGCGGAGCTTATTAACCAGCAGCGTGATCCAAAGAGTTGCTCAAATACGATTGTTTTTACGCATAAACCGTTGGTCAACGAATTTGAAGCTCAGTTCCCGCAACGTGAGCACGCCCTGCATGGTTATGACGCACAGCGCCTGATAGAGCGGTTACAACAACTCGAAACGGTCACTATTCTGGCCGGGCACATACACAACGATTTTGAGTTTGAGCAGGACGGTTTCAAAACCTATGTAACGGGCAGCGGTTTGGCGCACAAAGACCTGGTGCAGGATGGGCATTTTGCCAGGGTGCTGGTCGGAGAAATTCGCGCGAATCAGCCTGTAGAGATAAGCTGGGCACCTAATGGCATGCCGATGGAATATCATTGCTCAAACAAAATATATGAGCTGCTCAAGTACCATAAGAGCCCTAAAGCAAAAATAGTGCGCGATGCCTGCGCCGCGAGACTCTGATTTAGTTTCTTTCAGGCCTTGAGAAATAAACCTCTGCGTCTCATCATGCCTTGCCTTGTCCCCCCCCAACGACACTCCCTTGACGATGTTCAACTGAGAATTTGGGGTTTAATGGAGCCGGTATATGTGAATTCCATCCTTACGCCAGATTTCTTCAAAGCGATTGTCGGGGTTTAGTTTGATCTGTTCGCGTAGCGGCAAGCTGTAGAAATCAGAGGTATTCAGAATATTTCCCGGCCAGTGATTTGAATCGTTGCCGGTGTCGCTATAACCGCCGTTTCGATCATTCAAAATCAACAGCCAGTTTCTATATTTTTTCAGGGGTGCGTTGCTATAATCTTCAAAGTTAAAAGGATGTTTGTGCGAATTAAAAAACTTGAACTGGAAAGTGCGATGTCGAGTCAGGCCTTTGATAAGGTAAGCGGTGACGGGGTCAGTTAGAATCGGAACCGGTTTTTCCTGCTCCTTATTGAGGTAGTCGATCATGTCCTGCCAGTAGAGATAGCTGTCGTTGAAATCCACTTTGGCCAATGTCTGGCGGCTATTTGCATTGATGCCGGAAAGAGGTAGCAGCAGGGCAAACAGAAAAACAATAGAGAAACAGGACAAAGTTTTTCGCCATAGTATTGTTGTGTCTCGAGCTGAGAAGAATAAAAACACCACCAGCAGTGCGGCTACAAAATGCAGAGGCACCATATACAGCAAACGCCACAGGGTATGCACGCCTTCCAGGCGCAGAAACCAGTCGACAAAAATTGGGTTGAATACGGTGAAAAAGGGTATCAGCATTCCGCCAAAAAGATAGGGGTGCCCGATGAATTTGCGCCAGTAGACTATGAACAGGAGATAAACAAACAGACCCCAAAGGGTGATGGTTTGGATTCCCTGATGGGCTGGATTAAGACATAGTATCCGATTAAATATCGGCCCCTGCTGAGAAAGTTGCAGGATTTTATTCGCGGCAAGATCGGGGCGTTTCTGGCTAATATAGGCCCAGGTTACCAGGGCAAAAAACCCAATGGTAAAAAGAAGCAGTATAATTTTGTAAACAC
>JAAELZ010000108.1 GCA_024226105.1 Pseudomonadota bacterium
CAGGCTGGAACGCGGCCAGCCCCCTGTTGTTAACAGCTTATTTAATGCCTTAAAGCCGGTATCCAGCCCCGATGCCCCGGCACTCTGGTAATCGACATGCTGTTCGCTGGCTTTCCAGAGCAATGGTTGTTGTTTGAGCAAGGCATCAAGCTGATATTGTTTTTTTGTCTTCATAAGGTATCTCGAATTACACCCACACCCAGCCCTTCAATTACGAACTCTTCTGCCCGGCGATCAGATAAATCCACTTCAATGGCTTCAAAATCATCATTCTCGGGTAAAAGGCGCACATAATGCCCGCTTCTTTCAAAGCGCTTGACCGTCACTTCATCGCCTATGCGGGCAACAATGATCTGCCTGTTGTAGGCTTCCTGAGTGCGGTGCACGGCAAGTAAATCCCCATCCAGAATCCCCGCCAGTTTCATGCTCTGCCCCCGGACACGCAGTAAATAGTCTGCTGCGGGGCTGAACTTACCCGAATCAAGTTTGAAATAATCTTCGATATTCTGTTCGGCCAGAATGGGTGCACCGGCTGCAACCTGCCCGATTAGCGGTAAACCCATGCTATCAGCCCCGACCCTGGTTTGAGTCGTTAACAGGCGAATGCCCCTCGATACGCCCGGCAATAATTCAATCACGCCTTTGCGTTGCAGGGCCTTTAGATGGTCTTCTGCCGCGGTGGGTGATTTAAAACCAAAAGACTGGCACATATCTGCACGCGTCGGTGGCATACCGGATTGCTTTATACTCTGTCGAATAAAATCAAGAATCTGTTGTTGGCGGGGTGTAAGTTTAAGCATGTTTTTCATATCAGCATAAATATACTGTATATTTATACAGTAATAACTTTATACTGTAAAGTGATAAACGTCTGAGGAAAGAAGCCATGTGCGGTCGCTATGCAAATCACGTAAAGAAAATGTCCGGTTGGGAAAAAATACTCGGAGACTGGCCGGGCACAGCCGCCTTGAGTATGGACATCGCCCCGACACAGACGATTCCCGTGGTTGTTCACCTGGCGGGAGCGTCGCAGGCAAAGAATATGCGCTGGGGGCTGGTGCCCTCCTGGTCTGACACGCCAAAGCCAAAATATGCAACCTTTAATGCCCGGGCGGAAACGGCCCGCCAGAAACCGGCTTTTCGCAACGCCTGCACGAAATCACAGGCTTGTTTGATTCCGGCCTGCGGCTACTATGAATGGAGCGGAGAGAAAGGCCATAAAATCAAACACTATATCCAGCGGGAGGACGAAACACCGCTGATTATGGCAGGCCTGTGGGAATGCTGGACACAGGATGAGCAAACTTTATATTCCTGTACTATTCTGACCCGCCCTGCAATTTCGCTCCTGGCGGAAATTCACCCGCGTATGCCACTGATTCTGGATAAAAATAATGCTCAAAACTGGCTGCAACAACCCCTTA
>JAAELZ010000109.1 GCA_024226105.1 Pseudomonadota bacterium
ACCAACGGGATATTGATCCGCAGGTCACGTGTGAATGCAGTTTTCAAACTTGCCTGATGCGGCAAAATTTCAGATTTTTGAGGGACGAGCAGAACGTCGTCGAAGGTCAGTGCAAGTCGTATATTTTCCATCTACCGATTATACAGAATCGTCGTTTTCTCTTGCACCCCTCCAGGGGATATATATGCTGTTTTGTTTCCACCCCCCAAAAGCAATCTGCACAGCAGGCGCTCGGCAGGAAGCTCGAAACAAATATCACCAGCTTTGTGATGGATAAATATTTCTTTCCCAATTTGGCGTACAAATATTGTAAGATACCGCGCATAAATATAGAACTGCGTGCCTGCCCTTCAGGATACGTAAATAAATACTACCTACAAACACCGGGAGAGAATATGAAAAAAGCACTCGCTATTGTATTAACAACGTCACTCTTAATTGCAGGTTGCGCAAGCACCGATAAAAAAGAAGAAATGGCCGCGGCACCTGCTGCGGCGACCACCCCTGCTATTGCCCAGGCAAAAGCAGACCTTGACGCTGCCATTGCAGCAGGCGCTCAATGGCGCATAATCGACAAGGCGACGGGTAGCACAGCGGTTGATCTGACGAAACTCCTTAAAGTAGCCGAAGAAAAAGCAACAGCGGGTGAAACAGACGAAGCAAACCGAATCGCAGCACGCGTTTCTGAAGCCTCCAAAATCGGAATAGAACAAAGCAAACGTTACGCAGGTACGGCCCCTTATTATAACTAGGCCCACACTTGCTATAATCGAAACCGGGCTACACGCCCGGTTTTTTTGTGCCCGTTGATTTAAAACCTCAAACACATACACTATGAAAACTTCTTTCCAGGCAAAGGTATACAGCGTTGACACTCTGACCACGGAGATTAAAAAACTGCTGGAAATGAGCTATAGCGATGTATGGGTTGAGGGAGAAGTCAGTAGCCTCGCAAGCCCGCCGTCAGGACACCTGTATTTCACCCTCAAAGATAGCAGTAGTATTCTGAAATGCGTATTGTTCAAAAACAAAAAATACCTGTCTGCCAGCCTGCCGGTTGAAGGTGAGCGCATTCTGACCCGCGGCCGCATCTCGGTCTATACCGCACGTGGCGATGTGCAGATGATTTGCAGCTATATTGAAGCGGCGGGTGAAGGGCAACTGCGGCGGCAGTTCGATGCTCTCAAGGCCAAACTGTTGGCTGAGGGTTTATTTGAGCAAAGCCATAAACAGCCCGTGCCTGAACGCCCGCAACAGATCGCCCTGGTTACCTCTTCGCATGGCGCGGTGCTCCACGATATTATTAGTACCCTAAAGCGCCGTTATCCACTGGTTCATTTAAAGGTTTATCCCGCGGCAGTACAGGGCGATAAGGCCAAAACCGAAATTATCGAAGCCCTGGAACTGGCTATAAGGGAAACACCGCAGGTGATTATCCTCGCGCGTGGCGGTGGCAGCCTTGAAGACCTTCAGGTATTTAACG
Organism: Pseudomonadota bacterium; assembly: GCA_024226105.1. GTDB lineage: Bacteria > Pseudomonadota > Gammaproteobacteria > Arenicellales > Poriferihabitantaceae > JAAELZ01. The sequence goes on from JAAELZ010000109.1 coordinate 1,484, forward strand.
ATGAAGACGTGGCACGGGCTGTATTTACCAGCCCGATACCCGTTGTTAGCGCCATAGGCCATGAAACTGACTTTGTAATCACCGATTTTGTAGCCGATTTGCGCGCCCCCACACCCACCGCCGCGGCAACCCTGATTACCCCGGATATCGAAGAAACCCTTTCAGCCTTACGTCAATATCACTCGATACTGGACAGCCAAATTCAGAACAAACTCAATGCTGAGCAACAGAGCCTTGATTTCGCAGCACAGCGCTTGAAACACCCGCGCGACCGCTTATCCATACAAGAAAGTGAATTGCAGAAGTTAAGCCTCAGGTTGAATGCCGCCTATCAGCGCAAGCTGGAACACGTGCAACGAAACCTGGAAGGAATACGAACCCGTTTACATTCACGTTCACCTGAAAACCAGTTAAACGCACAAGGTTTTGCTCTGGATAAGTTGTCGGGCCGATTAAATTTGAGCATCGTAAACAGGCTTAAAAAAGAACAGGCGATGCTGGGGCAACACAAGGCAACACTACAGGCATTTAACCCCCTGCAAACCCTGGCACGCGGATATTCTATCCTGCAGAATGAAGACGGCGACATAATCCGGCGCAGTGGTCAGGTTCAAAAAGGCGAAGATGTTCAAGCGCGTTTGCATGAAGGGATACTGGGACTTGAGGTTAAAACTCAAAGCAAATAACGCCAAAGGGGGAAGTTTTTTCTTCATTTTATGACGCGATTCGAAGGAATTTGGGTTGTGACCCTTGAATGAAAACCCTATTTACGCATCTTGCGCCGGGCGTTGGAACGCGCCTTGGATTTCACCGTCTGCCTGGGGCGCGAGTTCGGATCAGGCTCAAACGGGTTTTCTTCCACACGCGGGATTAATCGAACCGTAATCCCAACCAGTCGATAGGCATCGGCCAATACGCCCTGTAAATATCGAAGATAGGTTTTCGGGAGGCTGTCCACCTGGTTCCCGTGCAATACAATGACCGGCGGGTTTTTTCCCGCCTGGTGCCCGAATTTGATTTTAATTCTGCGCCCCCGCTTTAAAGGTGGTGCGGTGTGTTCAACCGCCTGCGCCAATACCCGGTTTAGCTTCGCGGTATTAAACTCGTAA
>JAAELZ010000110.1 GCA_024226105.1 Pseudomonadota bacterium
CGGCGAAGATTCTGTAAAGGCGCTCAACTGGATATGTGCCAATAATATCGATCGCCCCGTAGGTTCGCTGATCTATACCCAGATGCTCAACAAACGCGGCGGCATCGAGTGTGATTTAACCGTTGCGAGGATTGCAAAAAACCGGTTTTATATCGTAACCGGCACCGGGTACGCGACGCACGACTTTCAGTGGATTAAAGCCAGTATCCCGGATAAGCTGAATGCAGAGCTAATCGACATCACTTCCGGCAAAACGGTGCTGTCGTTGATGGGCCCGGATGCACGCAAGGTTTTACAGGCAGTTACCCCGGATGATGTATCAAACGAATCTTTTCCATTCGCCACCACAAAGGCGCTTTGTATTAGCGGAACAACGGTTCGGGCTTTGCGCGTCACCTATGTCGGTGAACTGGGCTGGGAGCTGCATATCCCGGTTGAATCCGCACTCAACGTCTATGAGGAACTTAAGGTTGCGGGTCAGGCATTTGGCATCGTCAATGCAGGTTATCGTGCCATTGAAAGCCTGCGCCTTGAAAAAGGCTATCGTGCCTGGTCATCGGATTTAACCCCTGATACCACCCCACTGGAGGCCGGAATGGCCTGGGCAGTCAAACTCAATACAGATATCGATTTTTACGGGCGCGCGGCACTGGAACAACAAAAATCAGACGGTTTGAAAAAGATGTTCGCCACCTTTACCGTTGATAACCCTGAGATTATGCTGTTTGGCAGGGAAACCATTTATCGCAACAATAAGCGTGTCGGCTGGCTAAACAGTGGTGGTTACGGCTACAGCATCGAAAAGAACATAGGCTTTGGATATGTGCGAGATGAGCAGGGCGTAAATCGTGATTACCTGACAAGTGGCGACTATAGCCTGGAAGTTGCAGCACAACGTGTACCCTGCCAAATTCACCTGTCACCCCTTTACGACCCGCAGATGAAAAAGGTTAAGGCTTAAGCAGTTTGGATAAATGCCTGAAAACCTCCCCCTTTGAAAAAGGGGGACCGAGGGGGATTTTTCTAATATTGATTACATGTTGACAGTTCAATGTTTTATCTTGTGTTCAATTCTCCCCCAACTCCTCTTTAGCAAAGAGAGAGGGGAGGCAATATGATTCTTCTTAAGAAAAAATGAAACGATGAAAAATCACGCGGAAATTGTCATCATCGGCGGCGGTGCCCTCGGTTGCAGTATTGCCTATCACCTGTCAAAACTCGGCAAAAAGGATGTGGTACTGCTGGAAAAAAACGCCCTCACCCACGGCTGCACCTGGCATGCAGCCGGCCTGATCGGGCAACTGCGCAGCAAGCGTAATCTGACCCAGATGCTGCAGTATAGTACTGAGTTGTATGACAGGCTTGAGGCAGAAACCGGGCAGGCGACCGGCTGGAATAAAGTTGGCAGCCTGCGCATCGCTTCGTCAAAAGAACGCTGGCAGGAAATCAAACGCACCGCCACCACGGCGCGCAGCTTTGGTTTTGAGCTTCATCTTATTTCTGCTAAAGAGGCACAGGATAAATTCCCTTTAATGACCACCAAAGGCGTTGAAGGGGCGGCCTGGATTCCTTCTGATGGTTGTGTTGACCCTTCGATGTTAACCCGGGCGCTGGCCAAAGGTGCGCGCAAGGGCGGCGTGGTATTTTATGAGGGTGTGCGGGTTAAAGAACTACTGAGACGGGATCGATGCATTAGCACTGTGGTCACAGACCAGGGCACTATTGAAGCGGATATCGTAGTCAATGCCGCCGGCCTCTGGGCCAGAGAGGTAGGGCGCCTGGCCGGCGTGGACATACCCGCCGGGGTGGTGGAACACCAGTATATGGTGACTGAAAAACATGACGCCATCTCCGCAGACTTCCCGACTTTTCGTGACCCGGACAATCTTTTTTATCTGAAAGCCGAACCGGGTGCCCTGGCACTTGGGGGCTGGGAGCCCGATACCGTGGCCTGTGGAAAACCCGGCATGCCGTGGTCGTTCGGACAGCAACTGTATCAGCCGAACTTTGATCGATTTGAGCAGATTGCGCTACCCGCAATGGGCCGCCTGCCCATTCTTGAAGAGCTTGGTATTCGCACCCTGATCAATGGCCCCATACCGGTGTCACCCGATGGCGAACCCATCATGGGCCGCCCCAACGGGCTGGATAATTTTTTTGTTGCCTGTGGTTTCACCGCAGGTATCGCTGGCTGTGGCGGAGCAGGCCGTGCGCTGGCGCACTGGATCGTCGATGGTGACCCGGGCATGGACTTATGGTCCTTTGATGTGCGCCGCTTCGGCCCGCATCACAATAGTAACCAATTCCTGCGGGCGCGAACCATAGAGGCCTACGGCAGCTATTACCTGATGCATTATCCCGGCGACGAAGCCCATAGCGCCCGTGGTATTCGTAAAAGCCCCCTGTATCAAATCCTCAAAGAAAAAGGAGCCGTCTATGGCTCTAAATTTGGCTGGGAAAGGCCTAACTGGTTTGCCCTGGATGGAGCCAAGGCCACAGACCAGCCTGCCTTTGAATCTCCCAACTGGTTTGATGCAGTCGGCAGGGAGCATCAGGCGATACGTGAACGCGTCGCACTGATTGATCAAAGCTCTTTCGCGAAATTTGATCTGTCCGGGCCGGGTGCTCTCGCCTTTGTACAAAAACTCGCGGCGAACAATGTAGATCGCCCGACGGGATCCATTATCTATACTCAGTTGTGCAATGCCAGGGGCGGTATCGAGGCAGATGTCACCATCACCCGGCTGGCTGAACAACAATTTTATCTGGTGACCGGCAGTGGTTTCGGGGTACACGATAGCGGCTGGATTGAATCACACCTGCCCCGCGATGACTCGGTGGTATTCCAGGAGGTCACCGCTGCCAAAGCCGTGATAAACCTGTGCGGGCCACGATCACGGAAAGTGCTGGAGGCGGTCTGCGAGAATGCTGTCGACAATAAAACTTTTGCCTTTATGCAGGCACGAAAGTTGACCATCGGCGCAGCGGAGGTACTCGCATTGCGCGCTAGCTACGTCGGCGAGCTGGGGTATGAGTTACACATACCCGTCGATCAGGCGCTACATGTATACGAACAACTATGGCAGGCAGGACAGGCGTTCGATATTGCAAATGCCGGATATCGTGCCATCGATTCATTGCGACTGGAAAAAGGGTTTTTATACTGGAGTGCGGACATCACACCGGACTACAACCCCTATGAGGCGGGCCTGGGTTTTTGTGTGGACCTGAACAAAGGCGATTTCATCGGACGTGACGCGCTTGTAAAGATCAAAGAATCCGGAGTGGAGAAAAAATTGTGCTGTTTTACACTGGAACATAGAACACCCGTTTTCGGCGGCGAGGCCATCCTGCATAACGGTGAAGTTGTCGGTGTCAGCAGTAGTGGCGGCTTTGGCCATACCGTTGGTAAAAGCATTGTGTTTGCCTACCTGCCCATTGCACTGGTAAAAGAGCAGAAGTTTGAGGTAGAAGCCTTCTGTGAGCCCGTAAAAGCACACCTTTCTCCCGGAGTTTTATACGATAGCAGACGTAAACGTTTACTGAGTTAAGTCTCTGACCCCGTTTTGTTTCGCTATTCCTATGACCTGGGTGTCTCTGCTCCCTCGCTGGCTGCTCCGGCAATCGCTGATTTCTGCTCAGTATTTAACCCGGCGCTTTCTTCAGAATCCGGTATTTGTACCCGGACTTCTTTACGTGCAAACTCGATACCCTGTTCCTTAAATGCTTTTTGTACCTCCGTATAAACTTCTCTACGTATCATCCACTGCCCCCCGGGTTTGGTGGTAAATTTGCCACGGATCACAATACCGACATCGTTCACTTCGGCCGGGCCCTGAGATTTAAACGGTGCCAGGATATCTTCCCGGTATTCGGATTCGGCCAGGATCTTCTGGCCAATTTTCTTGAACAATTTACGTACTTTTTCGATATCGGTGTCAAATGGAACAACGAATTTCAACTTCATGATCACCCAGTCACGACTCATATTAGTAAGTTTTGAGATTGATCCATAGGGCACAATATGTATCGGCCCTTTTGCATCCCGTAAATGCATAGAGCGAATTGAAATTTTCTGCACCGTACCGGGCATGCCCCCGACATCAATGTACTCACCCATTCGAAAGGCATCGTCAAGCAGGAAAAACACACCGGATACCACATCCTTAACCAGAGTCTGGGCACCAAAACCAATGGCCAGACCAAGTACGCCAGCACCCGCCAGCAGTGGCGTAATATTGACGCCCAATTGACCCAGCGCAAGCAGAACGGTGAGTACAATAATGGTCGCGTGCAGGGTCATGCTCATGATGGGAAGAATTGTCGCCATGCGAGTCATGCCGCTTCCCCCTTCTTCTGCATCGTCGCCCTCGTCCGGTAATTCGCGGGCCAGGCGGCGGTTGATCCACAGGTTGGTCACCTCATAAGCGATATAACCACCCGCCAGTATGAGCAAAAAGCCCACCGCGTGGGAGGCAATTTCGGTTCCCAGTCCGGAAGCGGCCAGTTCACGTAAATTGAAGCCTAATAGCTTCGCCAGCAGCATAATAATGGCAGCAAACAGAAAAATCCGCCCGATGCGCACATAAGAGTGCCGTGATTCCTCGTAGGCCTTTTCAGCAACCGGTCCGGAACCCTCCATTGCCGGCACCAGGTGGCCGGAAATACCGCGCACCATGGTATCGATAAAGGGCAATACCACGATCAGCGCAAGTGATAACGCGCCTCTCGCCGGGGTAATGGCTCCGCTGCCGGTGCTAATAATAAACTGGATAATGAGCCACACCAGGCCAATAATGACTATCGAAATTCGAGGCCACCAGCTTGCCATTTTTTCCAGCCCCGGTGTCAGGTTTTCTTCTTCGCCAATAATTATAGAAGTCAGCCCGTTACGCGCTCGCCAGGTGGTCAACATAACCCACAATACGATCAGCAGGCCCACCATAAATCTGAGGGTGGGTACGCCATCGATTCCACCACGAGCCATCAGGCCAACAATAAAAAAACCAACGCCTACAATCGTCACCACGATGACAAGATGCCGATAGAGAAATTGTGCCGTTTGCGCATCGGTAGAAACCAGGCGAAGGTCAGCCCGCCTGGGGGCCAGCACAAACAGCAGCACCGCCGCACTGAAGCGAATGATCAGTACGGCCTTTAATACCGCCAGCACGATCGCCCGGTCATCCATTTCGGGAAAAATAATTCTCGCGGCGATGACAAATGCCAGCGCAAACACAACAATATCCACCGCCTGTATCAAGGCTCGAACGGAAAGCACTTTTAGCGTACCGAGCAGTGAGTCAGGGCTGTCGTCTTTAACCAGATTATGACGCTGAGGTAAAGCTCGGTTTAGCAGCCACTCCGCCGCCATTGCGATCCCGGCAACCAGCGCGAGCAAACCTAGAAACAGCAGGCTCCCCCCCAAACCACGCCCGGAGAATATTCCGCTGAGGGCTTCGCCCATTCCGGAAACCATAGCGGGCAAATTAGACAGGTGCGAAACCAGGGTCTCACCAAAGCCGGAAAGCCACATCTGCAGTGTATCCATCATATGGGCCTGTTCAGCGGCTGCCGTGTCCGGCGCATTTTCTGCGGAGACATTGAGTAACTCCATCAACTTGACCAGTGCATTCGTTTGCTCCGTGTCAAGATTCGAAACCAGGTTAGTCATGGC
>JAAELZ010000111.1 GCA_024226105.1 Pseudomonadota bacterium
CGGCACTGGCACCATGTCACCCTTGATGACTATGATTTGGTCATTCGGGTTGTTCTGGATGGGGCATTTTACTGCTCCAAGGCCGTTCTGCCGACGATGATTGAGCAGCAGGACGGCTTGATCATCAACATTTCATCATGGGCCGGTAAATATACCAACATGATGACTGGACCGGCCTACAACGCTGCTAAACATGCTATGAACTCGATGACCGAGAGCCTGAATATGGAGGCGGGCATTCACGGTATTCGGGCTTGCGCCATCTGTCCCGGCGAGGTTAACACCGTGGTGATGGAGAACCGGCCGGTGCCGGTGCCGGACGAGGATAGGGCCAAAATGGTCCAGTCGGAAGACTGCGGTGAGATCATCGCCTTTATTGCCCGTTTGCCAAAGCACGTCTGTATTAATGAGCTAACGGTCAGCCCAACCTGGAATCGACTCTTTGTGGAAGGAGCGCAGGCGATACAGGTGTTGTAACGTCTTAAGGCGTTCACATCGGCAAAAAATTGCCGATAATAATTAAGCTGTTGCCGTATCATCGCTTTGGCTTGGGCAAGTACGAACTCCTAGGCAAGGTGTATGAACTGGACGATTACAAAACGCCATCCGATGAAGTGGTCCGGCGATTACAGGCCATTATCGACGAGGCTTTTGGCCGCACC
>JAAELZ010000112.1 GCA_024226105.1 Pseudomonadota bacterium
AGGTGTTGAACGTTGTGTTGAGCGTATCCAGAAAGCCGCTAGCAGGGATCGCCTCGCTTTCAAATACCGGTTCAATGCGAATGATGTTTCGTGAAAAGCAGGCGCGTTTCCTGAAGTTCAGGTCGGCAACGGGTATAGATGCAAGGCACAGATGGCAGTTAATCAACCCGCTTTCTGCAGATTCAATTCGGCTTTTCCAGGGGCGGTATAGAGATACGAATGTAGTGCGGCCCCTGTGCGGGTTGCAAGGCAATATTTGGCGCGCATCCGAGGAAAGTGATGTGGCTAAAGAATCGGTTGCCCGCCTGAAACTGAAATGAACCGAGTGGTTTGCCGGCCAGCTCTATTGACCGGATTAGCTCAATGAGTTCAGCGTGAACCAGGCCGACGCTATTGTCCTGCGTGTACAGTGTCAGCGACGAAAGTGACAAGGTTTGAGCGATATTGCTTTGACCGTGCGCTTCAAGCCCGACAGCCTCCTAGTGGGTGAATTTCCCGCTTTTGATGCGTTCGGCTTCCATCATTTCGACTTCCCGTGATCCGGAGATGACGATTTCAGGGTCGGGCACAAAGTCGATCTCCTGGTTGCCTCGCTCATACGGCACCGAATTTAAAATGGCGCGCATGGCGTTAAGCCTTGCCAGGTGCTTGTCATTAGAGCGTATGACGGTCCAGGGCGCATTGCTGACGTGGGTTCTTTTGAGCATTTCATATTTTTGATTGGTGAAATCATCCCAGCGTTCCTGTGCCTGCAAATCGACCTCACTCAATTTCCATTGGCGCAATGGATCTGTTTTACGCCGTTCAAAGCGCCCGGCCTGAACTTCCTTGGTGACGCTGAAATACAATTTCACCAGAATTGTGCCGGTTCTGACCAGGTCTTTCTCAAAGCCCACCACGCCTTTCATAAACTGGCGGTATTCTTCGGGTGTACAGAAACCAAATATGGGCTCGACCATTGCGCGGTTATACCAGCTGCGATCAAACAAAACCACCTCACCTCCACGTGGAAAGCGCTGTACGTAACGCTGAAAGAACCATTGGGTGCGCTGCGCTTCGCTGGGCTTGCCCTGTGCAACAATGCGATAGTGTTTTTCGTTCATGTAGCGTGCAACCCGGCGGATGGTTCCACCCTTTCCGGAGGCATCCCGGCCTTCGAACAGGATAATCATCGGACGCTTGGATTCTTCAAGATAGCTTTGCATACGAATCAGTTCAGCCTGAAATGGTTTGAGAGCCTTTTCCTGTTTATGCTTGGACAGTGCTTTTTTGGCCTTCTCACTTTCCAGCTTTTCAAGCCGATGACGGAGTGTTTCATTTTCTGTTTGCAGGGCGGTTATGTCAGTCGCCTGGGTTACTTTTTTCGGGGCTGTTTGTATCGTCATTATGAGTACCGGGTAAGCATGAGCGTCGAACCATTGATTATAGCAATTTTCGTGGCTTGACCACCCTGGATATGACTTTGTTTGCCCTAAAACTGACGTGGATCATGTAGTTTTCGATTTTCTCCTGTCTGAGGCCATCGAAGCTTGCACAGCTTGGTTATAATGTGCGTACTAAATCAGTACCCGGGCAGCACTTAAAGCCTGCTAATAGCGTTTAAAAATCTTGTTGGAGTACGGTATTTTTGCATAATAAAGAACCTCACGAAGCGGGGAAATTGATCTACCTGATGGGTGCCTCGGGTAGTGGAAAAGACAGTTTGCTGCATGTTGTTTCCGGATGGCAACAGGCGGGGCAGCGTGTCATCGCCGCGCGTCGTTACATCACGCGTGAAATTCGACCGGGTTGTGAGGTGCATACAGCGCTTAGCCAGCAGGATTTTGATTTTTGTGAGCGCGCGGGCGATTTTCTTTTTAACTGGCAGGCACACGGTTTTCAGTATGGAATCGGCCGCGAGGTATTGTCGGAACTGGCATGCGGGAAGCATGTGGTTATGAACGGTTCCCGTCGCTATCTGGTAACCGCCCAGGATATTTACCCCGGGCTGATTCCAGTGTGCCTGGAGGTATTGCCGGAGGTGCTTGAGGCCAGGCTGATCGCCAGGGGTCGGGAAAACGCTGAGGAAATCTCGGCGCGCCTGCAACGTGCAGAGGAGTTTTCGAAAATTGTTCCCGACAATACGATAAGGATTTCCAACAATGATCAAATTGAAGCGGCGGCAGAGCAACTGCGTGGACTACTTGATATTTGAACGCCTTCCGCCGGCGCCAATAGAGCGGTTCTAAAGTATCGATTCAACCGCAGTTCGTAGTTCCAGTTCAGACATCCGCCCTAATTTTTTCGCGCGAAGGTTTCCTTCACTGTCAAATATCAGCGTGAAGGGCAGGCTGCCATTGTTGCCCAGTTCTACCAGCCATTTTTGTCCCTGCCCCCTGCCAGCCAGCAGCTGCGGATAATCCATACCCATCGAATCCACGTAGCGGCGAACTTCATCTTCTTCATCGTGGGCGATGCCAACCAATTCTACCCCCTGTTCGGCATAGCGTGTCCGTACCTCCATGAACATCGGGATTTCCTCGCGACAGGGTTCACACCAGGTCGCCCAGTGGTTCACGATCAGAACTTTCCCCTGCCATTCGCCCAACTGGTTTTGACCGCCGTCCAGATTTGGCCAGTAACTGTCCGGCAAGGCAGCCGTTACCCTGGTATCAGGTGTAGTGGTAGTATCGTTCCGGTGCTGGCCAGCCTGCCAGCCAACCACCAGCCCCAGAATCGCCAGGCTTATTGTCAGCAAATATTTTTTCATGCAGTAATTACCCGTTTACAGACAGGTGCAGGCTCAGATTGAAAGCAGATGTTGCAGAAATTTATCAGCCTGTTTGAAGCCGTAAAAACTTTTGTCCTTTAACTGCTTGCCCCGGGCGTCAAAGAAAAGAGCAGCGGGTGGACCAAATACTCCGTAGCGTTTTTTCAATGCCTTACGTTTCTCGTCGTTGGGGTCGGTCACATCCACCTGCAAGGCTGCAAAATTTGCGCGCAATTCGGCGCGTACGGCTGGGTCTTTAAACGTCGTTTCTTCCATTTTCAGGCACTCTACACACCAGTCGGCATAGTAGTCGATCATTACTTTTTTACCCGCGCGAGATGCCGCCGTTAGTTGTTGGTCGAGCTCAGCGAGGGTGTTAACCCGTGTAAACAGGTGGCCGGCATCAGCCGCATTAGTAGCCTGATTTGCCGGAGCTGCTGAGAATAGATGTTCGGGCAAGGGGTGCTCTATTCTGCGTTCGCCATACATCGCACCAAAAAGGGCCATGATGCCCCAGATCAATAACAGGGTACCGAAACCTTTGAATAACTTCTGCCAGCCGCTTGCGCCCTCAGGCAGCGATTGGGTTGCACCGAGGTAAATGGCGACAACGATGAACAGGGTGGCCCAAAGGTACAGTACCGGTACGGCCGGCAATACACCCAGCAGGTAAATCGCCACGCCCACCAGCATCACACCAAATACGTACTTTACCTTATCCATCCACATGCCGGCTTTGGGAAGTAAATGTCCGGCACCCATTCCGAGCAGGATCAGCGGGATACCCATGCCCATGGCCATGGCGAACATGATCAGCGCGCCCAGGGCAGGTGAGCCTTTGGCGATAGCGATGCTTAAAAAGGAAATCAATACCGGTGAGACGCAGGCCCCCACAATCAGGGCGGAGAGCAGCCCCAGGACAAATACCATCGGTATAGAACCGCCTTTTATGCCCTGAGATGTTTGTGCCATTCGAGACTGAATAAAAGACGGCATCTGGATATCGTACAGGCCGAACATGGATAGCGACATGACAAAGAAAATGGCTGCCATGATGCCAATGGCCCAGGCATTCTGAAAATAGGCCTGCAATTGATCGCCGGTGGCACCGGCAACCGCACCAATTGCGGCATAAGTGACCGCAGTCCCGAGCACATATACCGCTGCCAGCCAGGCGGCTTTCGACTTGGTTACACTTTCGCCCTGTCCGGCAATCACACTGGAGAGGATCGGAATCAGTGGTAATACGCACGGTGTAAATGTCAGGCCAATACCGGCCGCAAAAGCGCTGAGTAATACCCACCAGAGCGTTGAGTTGCTGGTCTGGGAGTCGGTGCCAGCGTCGGCGGTTTCAGGCTTAGTATCGGGGCTGGCAGCGATTGCAGCCTGCTTAACCGGTGTCGCGGCAGCTGGGGGCGTTACAGGTGCCGGCGGGGCACTTTGTGCACTGGCGGTGGAGATTAGATCGCTTATCGACAATTCGAAACGCTTGTTTTGTGGTGGATAGCAAACACCGAGATCGGCGCAGCCCTGGTATTGGGCGTCGAGAATCAGGGTTTCGTCTGCGCTTGCCTTAGCGAGTTTAAGCAAGGCATCAAACTGGTTACGGTAAACAATTACCTCGCCAAAATATTCGTCCTGCTTGAGTTTGCCCTCCGGCAAAGCGGGTTTGTTCAGTACATGCGTTGCGGATTCAAACTTTAGCTTGTTCTGGTACAGATAATAACCGTCAGCGATATCGAAACGGACATTGATGCCATCGCGATCGGTGATTGCGCTGACTTTAAACGCCTGGTCCGGTGGCAGCAATTCGTCATCGGCTGTTTCAGCACCGAGCAGATCACGCAGTTCGGTGATGGACGCCAGCTCATCATCGGCTTTCGGTGTCGCGTCCATTTGCGGCGTGACGACTGAGGTCGAAACTGCGGCTGCGGTACTGGCAGCGATTAGTTTGAGCGGGATTTTATGCGTTATCGGTGGATAGCAAACACCTATGGGCTCATTGCAGCCCTGGCCTTTGACTGTCAGCATAACTTCTTGCGTATCGCTGGATACCGGGATCGAAAAATCCACGTGTTTTACATACACTTCCACATCGCCGAATGCCGGGTCGGCCTTAGTCTTGCTCGGTGGGAAATCGTAGTTAATTTCTATCGGGGTGCCCGTCGCATCCGCCAGCGAAAACGACAGCTTGTCGCGATACATATAGTAGCCATCGGCGATGGTCCATTTTGCTTCCAGGCCTTCAGCGGTGACTTCAACGCTAAATGCATAGGCCTCATCCGAGGGCAGTAGCTCGTCGTCCTGAGCATGGGTGGCAAGCGACATCGTACCCAGCGCCAGCAAGGCCAGGAGTGACAGTGCGTGGCGAAGGCGATTATTAAGAGAATAGATCATGCTGAAGTCGGGTAAACGTAAAATGACAGGCCTGTCGCAATCTTGCTTACAAACCGGGTACTAGGACAAGCGATTAAATCACAAGTTCATATACGCTGTCTGCTGTCCATTGGTTGTATATTGGTACCCTTGAGAAGTCAGCATTTATCAGGTTTATTAACTATAAGAGATACATAGCGCCGGCAGAAAGTGGTTTTATACCCGCAAAAACAGCGCACAGGCGGCTGTCAGGCCGCTGGGCAGCGCCGCGCTGCCCCATTGTGCTGGAGCAAATATCCGGGTTCGCAAAATAGCGATGTCAATAAAACCCACAATTTTGTCAATGTTAGGTAAAATACGGGTGTTTCCCCCGGTCAGGCAAACGGGTGGTTATGCCCCTTAATGGCAGCGAATCTCACCCTGCAGATATTGCCGCTGACAATCATTTGGGCGATACGTTATTTTAAAAAGCTGGAGTTTTCCAAATATGAAATACAACATGAGCAAAGCGCAAGTATTCCTGGCTGTATGCGCTGCATTTTTCTCTTTTAACGCGAATGCGCTGAGCCCGGAGGCGTTAGAGGGAAAGGCTTTATTCCCGGCCTGTGACGTGTGCCATAACCAGGCGCAGGATCCCGCGCTGGGGCCGCCAATGTGGGGTGTGCAACGCCGCTACAGGAAGAATACAGGCAGTGATGCCGAATTTATTGAACGCATGGTCAGTTTTGTTAAAGCGCCCACCATGGAAAAGGCGATACACGATCAGGCGCTAGGACAACTGGGCCTGATGCCGCCTATGCCGCTGCCCGACGAGATTTTAAACAAAATCGTGACCTATGTCATGGAAGAGCAATTCCCGCCGCCCTGTGATCACTGGAAGATGGCCGTGCGGCGCGCCGAGGAAAAAGGCGATCCGGAACACGCGAGAAAGGATAAAAGACAGTTGGATCGTTTTTGCAATTGAAGCCACAAAAATGCAAGGCTTCGGCCTTCAGGGCATCTCTAGAGGTGCCCTTCAGTGTGAAACGTTAAACAACTTATCCAGCGCCAGTATTTCATCCAGCAAAATATCGGTTTCCTGTGTTAGTAATTTAAATTCCTCTTCGGCCAGTGGATGAATTTCGCAGACGGTGGGTAATGGCAGTTGTCTGGCGATGAGCTCGCGCGTTTTTGGGAACATTACCCACTGTAACCATTCAAGAAAACTCATGGTGTCGTAGCAAAACGGGGCGCTGCTATCGAACGCGCTGTCATCCGGGCGAACGCTTGCGTATAATTCGAGCTCCTGCATTCGGGCTTCAATAAGTTGAATTTGTTGTTCGATTTGCGCGGGACGATTTTTCATTGGTGGAAAGGGTGTAAAAGAGTGCTCTGGATTTTTGTAAAATTGGATACATATTATAGTAGCCCTTACTAAGAACATCACTACCAAGAGCATCACAGAACTCAGATCACTATCGGTATTTGCGCATGGCTAAACTATTTCTACTCTTTTTGATCGTACCGCTGGTTGAGATATATTTTCTGATCGAAATCGGCGACGTGATTGGTGCCGGCTTTACCATTTTTATGGTGGTACTTACGGCACTGCTCGGAGCGGCACTGGTTCGCTACCAGGGGTTTACCACACTGGCACGTGCTCAGAACGAAATGCTCAATAATCGTATGCCGGCAATGGAAGTGATAGAGGGTGCCTTGCTATTGGTGGCTGGCGCCTTATTGCTTATCCCGGGTTTTGTGACGGACGCCCTGGGCTTTCTGTTCCTGGTGCCGCCTCTGCGGCAATGGCTGGTACAGCATTTTTTGAAAAAGCGTGTGATGCCGGTGGATAACCCGGGTTATGAAGGAAAAGTGCACGATACTGATCAACGAATTATCGATATCGAGCACAAGGATCTGGAGTAGTTTTCTAACGCTTGAGGGGTGATTGGCGCCGAATTAGTAAAAAAATAGTGCTTGCGACCCGTTTTCCCTGGTTTTCTCTCAATTTCCTATTGAATTTTATTTGCCTATCCCTATGATTAGCACTCCTTGAGCGAGAGTGCTAATTTCGTTCATTTATAAGCATCCGGTATCGGCTGCAAAGTATTATTAACCATTAATAAAGATAGGAGTTGAGAGTATGAATATTCGTCCTCTTCATGATCGAGTCGTTGTAGAACGCGTTGACGAAGAAACCACCACCGCCGGTGGCATCGTATTACCTGGATCTGCGACCGAAAAGCCCATGCAGGGTACCATTCTGGCTGCCGGTAACGGCAAAATTGCGGAAAATGGCGATGTTCGCCCGTTAGACGTAAAAGTCGGTGACAAAGTATTGTTCGGAAAATTCTCAGGAACCGAAGTCAAGGTTGATGGCCAGGAAGTTCTGATCATGCGCGAAGATGATCTAATGGCCGTCATTGTCGCTTAAGGGCACATCTCACGCCCAGTATCCGCCATTCCGTCGTTTTTAAAATACTCGTTTACACTTGTAAACCTCACATTTTTTAACCTTGGACTGACGAATTCTGGACGCAATCTGAGCCCCTAAATTAAAGAAATTAATTACTATTTGCTGCGCTTTGCGCAGTAATTGAACACACATATAGAGGATATTTAAATGTCAGCAAAAGAAGTAAAGTTTGGTGATAACGCACGTCAGCGTATGCTGGCTGGCGTCAACGTACTGGCCGATGCGGTCAAAGTCACTTTGGGTCCCAAGGGGCGCAACGTGGTACTGGATAAATCATTTGGTGCACCCACCATCACTAAGGATGGTGTTTCGGTTGCCAAAGAAATTGAGCTGGAAGACAAGTTTGAAAACATGGGCGCACAGATGGTTAAGGAAGTGGCTTCCAAGACTTCTGACATCGCCGGTGACGGAACTACGACTGCAACCGTTTTGGCCCAGGCCATGGTTCGCGAAGGCATGAAAGCTGTCGCTGCGGGCATGAACCCGATGGATCTTAAACGCGGTATGGATAAAGCGGTTCGAGCAGCGGTTGACGGGCTGGTTGATTTGTCGCGCCCTTGCACGGATCATACTGAAGTAGCTCAGGTAGGCACGGTTTCTGCCAATGGTGATAACAACATTGGTGACATCATTGCGCAATCAATGGAAAAAGTCGGTAAAGAAGGTGTTATTACCGTTGAAGAAGGTACGGCGCTGGACAATGAACTGGATATCGTTGAAGGTATGCAGTTTGATCGTGGTTATTTGTCACCTTACTTTGTCAACGACCAGGACAGCATGAGCGTGAACCTGGAAGAGCCTCTGATCCTGATTTTTGATAAGAAAATCTCCAACATCCGTGATTTGCTGCCAATTCTTGAAGCGGTTGCAAAATCAGGCCGCCCTCTGATGATTATTGCCGAAGACGTTGAAGGTGAAGCACTGGCAACCCTGGTGGTAAACAACATGCGCGGTATCGTAAAAGTAGCTGCGGTTAAAGCCCCTGGTTTTGGTGATCGTCGTAAGGCGATGCTCCAGGACATCGCCGTTCTGACCGGTGGCCAGGTAATCAGCGAAGAAGTGGGCATGAGCCTTGAGACCGCGACGATCGACGATCTGGGCAGCGCCAAGCGCGTACAGATGACCAAGGAAAATACTACGGTCATTGA
>JAAELZ010000113.1 GCA_024226105.1 Pseudomonadota bacterium
CCTTGCCAGACGACCAAATTGCCATCCTGATGATATTCAAGGCCTACGAAAAAGTGAGTTATGCCCTGCTGATGGAGACCTCCGCAGCGGTAAAAGTGGGTGACCGGGCCAGTTCACCATAGAATCAGTTGAGACTGCCCGCCACCAGAAAAGCACACTGCAACATTTCGGCAAGCAGGCTTTTATCAACGGCGTGAATGAATTCTGACATGATATATCCAGGCAATAATTTATAAAGGGCATTGTGACAATGGAAAGCACACCCAGGGAAGACGATACGCGGCAAGCCGCCTGCCTCAGGCTGGCTGCGATCAACGGCTTAAACAACACCTGCAAGCAACGATTGCTTGAACACTTCGCCAGCCCCCAGGCAATTTTTGAGGCCCCTGTTGATGAGCTAAAATCCGTTCTTTTGATTCACAGCGCTCAGATACGAAAAGTGCTTAACCCAATTGATGAAGGTCTTATCGAGCAACAGCTTGCCCTGCTTAAGCATCACAATATCCATGTTCTATTACACTCCAACCCTGAATACCCAGCACTGCTAAAACAAATAGATGATGCGCCCCCCGTATTGTTTACCCGTGGTGATATTCGACTTCTATCCGGGCCGCAACTGGCTATGGTTGGTAGCCGCAGAGCCTCACCCAGCGGGTTGAAAACAGCCCGGGCCTTTGCCGCTGATTTCGCAGAAGCCGGGCTGACCGTTAGCAGCGGCCTGGCTGCCGGTATAGATACCGCAGCACACGAGGGTGCACTGGAACAGATAGGCCGAACGATCGCGGTGGTTGCAACCGGGCTGGATGAAGTCTATCCACGTAGTAATCTGTCTCTGGCCCGGAAAATCGTAAAAAAGGGATGCATGATTTCTGAGTTCCCACCCCTGACGCCGGCACGACGCGCGCACTTTCCGCAAAGAAACCGGCTTATCAGTGGCTTGTCTCTCGGGGTGCTGGTCGTTGAAGCCGACACCCGCAGCGGCAGCCTGATCACCGCCCGGCTTGCAGGCGAGCAGGGACGTGAAATATTTGCCATACCCGGCTCAATCCATTCACCCACGAGCCGCGGATGCCATCAACTTATTCGCCAGGGTGCAAAACTTGTCGAAACCACGGCAGACGTATTGCTGGAAATCAAAACCGGGCTTGAAACTGAACTAAATTCCGTGAAAACAGTGGACACCTCCAGCTTATCGAACGACAATAATCTTGATCCTGAAGCTATGAAAGTCTTGAATCAGGTCGATTTTGCCCCCACACGACTAGAAGATATTGCTATTCATTCCAATTTGTCGATTGAACTTGTATTATCGAAGCTCCTGCAACTTGAGCTTGCAGGAAAGATATCTCCCCTTCCCGGAGGGCAATACCAGCGAATTTGAAAGCTGAACGACGAGATTCGTTCAAGGGGGAGTTAAGCACCTCCGACATGTGCGTTATAACAGGTTCAATATTACAGGGCATCTGAGACACCATGAAAGAAAACGTATTAGACATACTCATTTACCTGTTCGAGCATTATATGCTGGAAAACCCCGATCAGGAACCTGATGAAGAAAGCATTATGATCGAATTGATTCAGGCGGGCTTCAACCATATGACCATTGATCATGCCTTTGACTGGCTGGAAAATCTCGCCATCATGTGCGATGAGCATGATGCTGGCCAGGGTGAACTAATCGGCGAGCATGCGATGCGCCACTATCACCCGGATGAAACCGACAAATTGAATATTGAAGCACGCGGCTTACTGCTATCACTGGAACAATGCGGCGTACTCAGCCCGGGTTCGCGTGAAATGGTTATTGACCGCTTAATGGCGCTGGAAGTTGATGACATTGATATACACCATGTAAAGTGGGTCATTCTTATGGTATTGACCAACTGCACCGATTCACACCCGGCTATGGCCGACTGGACCGAAGCTCTGATACTGGATGATGTCCAGACCCGGGCGCACTAAGCCGGGTTCATTCCCTCGAGGAAGCACTGAGCAAACCATGAATTCACATCCCGTATTTCAACATTCACCCTGCAGCATGACAGGCCATCACAATAACCGTGCTATGGCATGCAAACCTTGCCTTGATGGCAGTATTTTTAACCACAATCTGCTTCGCCCGGATTCAATCAGGGCTACCTTAGGAACATATTTGTAATGGGACACAGCCTGATCATCGTTGAATCGCCCGCCAAAGCGCGGTCTATGCATAAATACCTGGGTTCTGAATTTACCGCCCTGGCATCATACGGCCATGTCCGGGACTTGCTGCCCAAAAAGGGGTCGGTTGACCCGGACGACGATTTTGCAATGAATTATTCGCTCATTGAACGCAATGAGAAACACGTCAATGCCATCATCAGGGCAACAAAAAAGGCCGATGCAATCTATCTCGCGACGGACCCGGATCGCGAAGGCGAAGCCATATCATGGCATTTGTATGAAATCCTGAAAGAAAAGGGATTGCTTGAAAATAAACCCGTGCATCGCGTGGTGTTCAATGAAATCACCAAAAAAGCGATTCGTGAAGCCGTTGCCAACCCGCGCGAACTCTCTACACAGATGGTCGATGCACAACAGGCGCGAAGAGCGCTGGATTACCTGGTGGGTTTTAATCTTTCCCCCCTGCTGTGGAAAAAAATCCGCCAGGGTTTAAGTGCCGGGCGCGTACAAAGCCCTGCATTGCGCATGATCGTCGATCGTGAAGCAGAAATCGAAGCCTTCGATCCTCAGGAATACTGGACCATCGAAGCCGACACCAACAAACTGGATGACGTTGATCGAAAAATACAAGCACGGCTCACCCTGCTCAACGCCGAGAAAATCAAACAATTTTCGATCACAGATGAAGCCGGCGCCAAAGCCGCTGAAAAAGCGCTCTCCGATGCCGCGAAAGGCCAGTTGCGCGTTGCAAGCATCACCAAGAAACAGCGTAAACGCAACCCGGCACCCCCGTTTACAACCTCGACCATGCAACAGGAAGCCGCGCGTAAACTCGGCTTCAGCGCACAACGCACCATGCGCACCGCACAACGCCTGTACGAAGGCCTGGACGGTACCGGCCTGATCACCTATATGCGAACCGACGCGGTCAATCTGGCAGATGAAGCGATCGCGGAGATACGCCAGTACATAAGCGGCGAATACGGCGCAGACCAGGTGCCCGACACGCCACGCCAGTACAAAACGAAATCCAAAAATGCACAGGAGGCGCACGAAGCGATTCGCCCGACCTCCACCATGCTTACGCCTCAATCACTGGCCAATTCACTGGAACACGACCAGCTACGTTTATACGACTTAATCTGGAAACGTACCGTGGCCTGCCAGATGATTCACGCCACCATCGATACCGTTGCAGCAGATTTAACCGCAGGCGAAGTTGGCATATTCCGCGCCAACGGGTCGACTATTCGGCACCCCGGTTTTCTGGCGGTGTATGAAGAAGGCCAGGATGACGCAAAATCTGAGGACAAAGACGGCAAGCGATTACCGCCCCTGGAAGAAGGTGAAATGCTGAATCTTCAGCAAATTCGCACCGAGCAGCATTTCACGGACCCGCCACCGCGTTATTCCGAAGCCTCACTGGTTAAAACACTGGAAGCC
>JAAELZ010000114.1 GCA_024226105.1 Pseudomonadota bacterium
AGGGCGTAATCCGCGCCCTGGCCCGCCAATTTGGGGTAAATCGGCATTATCGGGGTCTTGGCGTCAGGACCGTGGCAGGCGCTACAGGTCTTTTGCACATACAGGGCTGCGCCATCGGCGGCCATGGCTGCACCACTTCCGGTAATTCCAATCAGGGCGACGCCCAGGGCGGCTGCAAGCATCTTCTTTTTCAACATCACTAATCTCCAATCATAATAGTTAAAAAAACGTCACAAAGAATCGGGGGCAATAAGCAATAAGGATGCATCCCCCGCTATCATTAGTCAACAGTTAACTACTAATGTTTCATTTCACCTTAATCTTTTAGTAAGATTCAAATTTATACTGAGCGGTGCTAGAGGCAATAGACGAATGAAGATAACCTCCATCAGAAACATCGGGCTGGCGGTTTTTTTCGCCCTCTGGGTATCGACCGCCGGCGCGGAGTGTCTTGATTGTCATGCGCTGCGTACACCCAATATTGTCTCTGACTGGTTCAACAGCGGCCACCGGGTGAAGAAGATCGGCTGTGAAGACTGTCACGGCAGTTCCCACACCACGGATGACGACGTACACAAGGTTGAAGTAGTTACTCCCGAGACCTGCGCCGAGAGCAGTTGTCATGAAAAGCAGGTCCGCCAATACCGCCG
>JAAELZ010000115.1 GCA_024226105.1 Pseudomonadota bacterium
AATTCAGTGGGCAGGGTGCGCATGTGTTTAATTTACCACGAAGCGCGTGGTGAGCACGAAGATAAAAACAATTTACTGAAGTTGCGAACGCCCAGGGGGTGGTTAATTGTCCTGAAGAAATAAGCAGCACCTTAGCATTCCTGTTCGAAATCACAAAAATGCCCCATCCTGCTTCAATGCGTAGGCACAGATATCACATCAGCCCGCTACCTGGTAGCATTTCGCCGCATTGGTTGAGATTGCTGGCCCGGGTTTTGTGACGGGTTGATTAATTGTTTTACTCACCCGAGCAAGTTTGGCAAACTCGTTGGTCTAACTAATCAGCTTGTAGAATTTAATGACTATGGATGCTTATCAGGATATTCGTGATGGTGTTGCGAAGGTGTGCGCTGGTTTTTCCGGCGAATACTGGCGGAATCTTGATAGCTTGCGAGCCTACCCCACCGAGTTCGTTCAGGCTCTAAGTGAAAATGGATATCTGTCTGCGTTAATCCCCGAGGCATATGGCGGTATTGGCCTGTCGCTTGGTGCAGCCTGTGCCATTCTGGAGGAAATACAGCGCAGTGGCGGCAATGCCGGCGCCTGTCATGCCCAGATGTACACTATGGGCACGTTGTTACGTCATGGTAGTAAGGTACAAAAAGAACAATACCTGCCCGCGATTGCCTCAGGGGAACTGCGGCTTCAGGCGTTTGCAGTAACCGAACCCGGCAGCGGTACGGATACAACCCGCATCAAAACACGTGCGGTTCGTGAAGGTGATTTTTTTGTGGTGTCCGGGCAAAAAGTATTTATTTCACGCACGGAACATTCTGAGCTGATGGTGCTGCTGGTTCGTACTACGCCAAGAGAGGACTGCGAAAAACGGACCTCTGGATTGTCAGTGCTGCTGGTTGATTTGCGTGACGCAGTTGGAAATGGCCTGACCATAAAACCGGTTCGTACGATGATGAACCATGCCACCACCGAGCTGTTTTTCGATGAGCTTAAAGTGCCGGTGGCGAATTTGATCGGCGAAGAGGGCAGGGGATTTCACTATATTCTTGATGGCATGAACGCAGAGCGCATTCTCATTGCCTCTGAGTGTATTGGAGATGCGCGCTGGTTCATTGAAAAAGCAAGTGATTACGCCCG
>JAAELZ010000116.1 GCA_024226105.1 Pseudomonadota bacterium
TATTGTTTGTTGTCCTGGCTGTCAACCCCTATGACCGGGCGACCTGGTGGGCGGAGAATTTGCCGGTAATGATTGCCGTTGGCTTGCTGGTGTTAACCTATCAACACTTCCAGTTTTCCAATACTGCCTACGTTCTGATGGCATTATTTCTTTGCTACCACACTGTGGGGGGCCACTATACCTTTTCCCTGACGCCATTTTACTGGGGTGATCGTCTGCTAAGTTTACTCAATCTGGAGTTTCTTTTTCCAGAAGGGCGTAATAATTTCGACCGCGTCGGCCACTTTCTGGTGGGCGTATTTGCCTACCCTGTTGCCGAACTGGTTTATCGCAAACGATGGGTCAACTCCATAAGCATGGCGGTAATTTTCGGTATTTTTGCCCTGGGGTTTTGGGGGGCTCTGTACGAAGTTATCGAAATGGCCTTTGCCGTACTCTATGGAGGGGATTCAGGCACCGCTTTTCTCGGCTCGCAGGGCGATGAGTGGGATGCGCAAAAAGATATGCTGCTGGATTTGCTGGGTGCGCTAAGCGTGTCGGTGCTATTTGTGCTGGTCTGGGCAGGAAGAACGCCGGAATATTTAAATGAATCATACTGACCGGGGCCACTGTACTGTCTGCTTCGGTCGGGTTTGCTTTGCTTCTGGCTTGTGTTTATAACCGAAAAGTAAGAGAATGTGATGCACCACTTCATAAAAAGTAAGGCCTGGCCAACGATATGAGAATTGTAAAAAATATTTTTGTACTCCCGTTTCTGCTGTTTGTGGGGCTTTTATTGCCGCTGGGTTCGGCATTTTCAGCGGAAGCGGAAAACAGCGCGGAGTGGGTTGATGTGCCACCGGCGCTTGGCCCGGAAGCCATGACTAACCTGGTTTCGAATCTTGACACGGAGCAAACGAATGCACTGGTCAAGTTGATGGAGTTACTCAATGTCTCCGCAGAAAATGCGCCGGACACGGCAGCCGCTGA
>JAAELZ010000117.1 GCA_024226105.1 Pseudomonadota bacterium
ACGGGTGAGCCCAGAACATATTTAAACTTAGTCAAGCCACTTATTTGGTTAGTTGATCAACATCAGCAACGAGAGATACTAAAAGGTATCAAACGAAGGGCTGAGCAAAATTAATTGATCCATACTTTATCGCGAAAAACGCCTAACCCCGCGTTAACCCTGACCCGGCTGTCGCTCCGCTCCCGCCTGAGTGAGGGTGCGGCGAAATATTCTTGCCAGCAGGGTTTTAGGTTACCATCGCCATCCGCTCACGCAATCGTTGGAGACAAAGTCTGTAGCCTATAGCCGCTTCTGCCGCTTCGCCGTGCTGGTAGAGATCGCCGCGGGCGGGCATACAGCGAAGCCATGCCGCCCGACTTACTATTCTGATGTTACGCACCCCGAGAGTGAAAACAGGTAAGATAAGGGTATGGATACAACACATTTAGAATTGTACACCGACTATCTCTTGAGTACCTTTGGCTATGCCACGGCGACGGGTTTGGAGCGGATGGTGGATGGCGATGTGAGCCATGACCAAATCACGCGTTTTCTCAGTAAGGAAACCTACACGTCGAAGGATCTGTGGTTGCAGGTCAAGCCGACGGTGCGGAAAATTGAGCATGAAGAGGGGGGGTGATTTTTGATGATACGGTCCAGGAAAAGCCCTATACCGATGAGAACGAAGTGATGTGCTGGCATTATGACCACAGCAAGGGGCGCACGGTGCAGGGTTTCAATTTGCTCAATTGTCTTTACCATGCCGTGGATATCTCTCTTCCGGTGGCCTTTGAAGTCATCACCAAGCCGATTGAATATAGCGACTTGAAAACCAAGCGCCGCAAACGCAAGAGTTTAGTCACCAAGAACGAACTGATGCGGAACATGCTGACGGTGTGTGTCAAAAATCGACTCAAGTTTCGGTTTGTGCTCTTCGATATTTGGTTTGCTTCCGTAGAAAACATGCTCCACGTCAAGCAAACGCATCAAAAAGACTTCATCTGTGCGATGAAAGGTAATCGCTTAGTCGCCTTGAGTGCGGAAGACCAAGCCGCAAAACGTTTCGTCCGGATTAATGAATTGCCCTGGTCAGAAGAGACGATTTTCACAGTCTGGCTCAAAAACGTGCCTTTTCCTGTGCAACTGGTGCGCCAAGTCTTTGTCAACAAAGATGGCAGCACCGGTGTTCTCTATGTGGCCTGCAGCGACACAACCATGGAACGGGATGCCATTCTAGCCGTCTACCAAAAACGGTGGCCGATAGAAGTCTTCCACAAATCACTCAAGCAAAATGCGGCTTTGGGCAAAGCGCCGGTCAGACGCGTCAGAACGCAAAACAACCATATCTTTGCCGCCTTGTATGCGGTTTTCAAACTGGAATGTCTCAAAATCAAACATAAATTCAACCACTTCGCCTTGCGGGCGAAAATCTATCTCAAGGCCTTGCGCAGCGCATATGATGAACTTCAACTACTCAAGGCTGCGTAACATCAGTTACTATTCACGAGATCCTTTCTTACAAGTAGTGCCTCCGCTTTCTGCAACAGAAGGCAAAAGTGTGCGGGCTTCATAAAGAAGCCCGCACACTTTTACGATTACAGCCGCATTCCACTTACAAAGTAAAGCTATAGACATACCCCAACAAAACAGCGCCAAACAGAGAAAAGCCAATATAGAGCGCGAACACTTTGCGGTTGACCAGCCCCCAGACCGCGGACATGGCGGGGAGCGTGGTGATTGGCCCGGAGATCAGGAAAGCCAGGCCCGCCGCGGGGTACATACCCTGGGCCAGCAGCCCGCCGACCAACGGCATCGCGGCCAGATTGCTGGTGTAAACGGGGACGCCCAGGAATGCGGCGGTCACCACTGCCCAGG
>JAAELZ010000118.1 GCA_024226105.1 Pseudomonadota bacterium
GGTGCACATTGCTGGATAATACCATCGTCGAATACGGCGATTCGGTTCGACATGGTGAGTGCCTCACTTTGATCATGGGTAACGTAGACTACGGTGAGTCCGAGATTTTCGTGAATGTGCTTGATTTCATACTGCATTTGCTCACGCAGGTTTTTGTCGAGAGCGCCCAGCGGTTCGTCCATTAATACCAGGTCGGGATCGAATACCAGTGAGCGGGCCACGGCAACGCGTTGTTGCTGGCCTCCGGATAACTGTGCCGGGCGGCGGTCGCCGAAGGCGCCGAGTTGCACCATATCGAGTGCGCGGTTTACCCGGGTCTCACGCTCGGACTTTTCTATGTGACGGACTTCAAGTGGAAAAGCCAGGTTCTCAGCAACCGTCATATGTGGAAACAGCGCATAATTCTGGAAAACCATGCCGATACCGCGCTTGTGCGGTGGTACCTTGTTAATCGGATCGTCTTTCAGAAAAATCTCACCGTGGGTGGCGGGTTCGAATCCAGCCAGCATCATCAGGCATGTGGTCTTACCAGACCCTGACGGGCCAAGCATAGTCAGGAATTCACCCTGCGCAACATCTAGATTCAGGCTTTTAACAACCAGAGACTCGCCGTCATAACTTTTCTGTATATCAACGAAGCGAACAAGGGCTTTATCACTCGACATGGTTTATGTTTCTCTAGTTATTAGGTATTTAGTACGTGAGCTACCTGGCTACAGGATTTGCTAAACAGAAGCTCCCCAGCCTCCTCGACCGGTTATCCAAGCTTGGATATACCCCAAACCTTAACTATCTTGATGGTCAAAATCAATAATTATTATCAGGAAAAGGTATATTGGGCTTTGCCGTTGCCCTGGTCAAGGACTGTCAAATACGCAGTTGTAGGTGATTACTTCGCCTTTTACTGCGGCGATATTGCTCTGAACCCGCGTCGCGATCATGGTTTCGACCTTAAAATTAAAGATAAATGTCCAGCTTTCGGTAGAAAAAGGGTTTGATGCCGACGAAACCACAATCAGGCTGCTTTTAGTTTGTGAGCGCACCCGAATTAGATTATGTGATTTATCGTTGGTAATGATTTCAATATCGGGTCCTTTTTCGGTTTTGGGCTTCCAGATAAATTTCACCTTTGATTTCTGTTCACTAAAATTTTCTGCAAACAGCCATTCCGCAAATCTGGACTTTGCTTTTTCCGAATTTGTCTGACCATCGTATTGTCTATGCTTGCCCTTTAAACTGGACTCATCACTGATGCAGGCAATGCTGTTATCGTGATTGATGTTTGCTGCGTTTACCGTCATCGACATCAGGTAAAGCAGGAGTAGAAGCAGTTTCATGGCAACTTCCAGGAATGAGTGAGAATTTATAATACTCCCTAATCCATAGCGGGGGTTATATTTGTTTTTAACTGGTAATGCTGTCCCAGTAGGAATCCACACGCGCCTGAATTTCCGCAATACCGGATTCATCGCGTTGTGGCTCAAACAGGTGCTTGAAACGACCCTGAAGTTTTAAATATTCTTCGACTGGCTTGCGTTGTCGAGGGGTTTTGGTATGCACTACCTGGCCGTCGATGGCTTCTTTCAGTGGCCACACGCCGGTTTGTACGGCAAGCCGCCCGATCTCGACGCTGAGTTGTGGGTCGTAATCCCATCCAGTGGGGCAGGGCGCGAGAGAAATTAACATGCGTGGCCCTTTCATGGCTGCCAGTTTTTCAATCTTCTTTGCCAGATCGAGCGGCTCCGCAGCAATAATCGTAGCCACATAGGCAGGTTTATGCGCCGCCCAGATAGCAAACAAATCTTTCTTAAAACCCGGATAACCATGCGAACCTCGACTGGTTGAGGTTATCGCAGCATGCGGTGTCGCGGCTGAATACTGCTGACCAGTATTGCCATAGCCTTCGTTATCATAACACAGATAGATAAAATCGAGATTACGATCCATTGCCGCGGATGTCGCCGATAGTCCCATGCCGTAGGCGGCACCATCGCCGGTCACCACAACCACTTCCATGTTGTCGTTCTGCGAGATTTTCCTCTTTTTCAAAAGAATATCGACGGCATCGCGCACGCCCTGTGCACCAGCGGGTGCGGAGGCCATGGCGGTATAAAGCCAGCCACCGCGAAATGGCGTAAACGGGTAAACCGACAGTAGCGTCATACAGCCGGCGGCATTCACAAAAACCGTTTTCTCGCCGAGAATATCGTAGATGTTATGCAGGGCTTCCAGTCCACCGCATCCGGCGCACATCGGTGTGCCTGTGCCCAACAGGTGGGTCGAGGGCATGTCTTTCATGCGATGAAACTGTACCGATGTCTGACTACTCATGGCTGCCACCTCATGACTGGTTTATTTCCGCTTGTTCGACCTGTGCAATCGCCTGCAATTTACGCATTTCGGTCAGTTCATTTTCAGTGTAAAGCAGTCGTGGCGGTAACGGCTCGCCACTTTCACAGGCCTGCTTGAGTTCCATGATCATTTCGAAAAACTCTTGCTGACTGATATCGCGACCACCCAGCCCGCCGATATAGCTACCCAGCACCGGGGGATTGTTGACGCCATACATGGCTGTAGCGAATTCACTATGCAATACACCGCCCATGCCCATCGAAATGTTTTGATCAATCACCGCCACGCCACGACGTCCGGTCAGTAAAGACCTGATTCTCTGTTGTGGGAAGGGCCTGAATAAACGTAAACGCAATAGCCCGACTTTCCAGCCCGCTTCACGCAAGCTGTTGACCGCGTCTCGCGCTTTGGTGGAAAAAGATCCGACCATGACGAATACGTAGTCGGCATCGTCCATTTGATAGCAATCGATCATGTGGTAACGGCGGCCGAAAGTTTCGGCAAATTCGTCTGCGATGTCATCGTAGACCGATAGCGCCTGTTGCACCGCGAGGTGTAACTCGTAACGAAAGTAGGAATATGGGCTGCCACCGAGTACAGCCATGGCTTGACTTAAAGCGGTATTGCCCTTGAACTGTAAGTTCTCGGGATCGAAATCACCAACGAAAGCCTCCGCCTGTGCGGCATCGGGTAAATCAACCGGCTCACGCGTAAAAGAAAGATAAAAGCCGTCCAGGTTAACAATGGCGGGTACTCGCACATCATTATGTTCGGCGAGCCGGAAGGCTATTAATACACTGTCGGCGACTTCCTGACAGGTCGCGCAATGTATTTGTAAAAAACCACTGTCGCGGGCCGCCATGATGTCATTGTGGTCTGATTCGAGGGTAATGGGCGATGCCAGTCCACGTGAAACATTGACCAGCACAAACGGGGTGCGCCAGCCTGCTACGGTGTAAATCATTTCCATACCGTAGAGCAGACCCTGGCTGGAGGTTGCGGCAAATACCCGAACACCGGATGAAGCGGCGCTTCCAGCCGCGGTTATCATCGAGTGCTCCGATTCGAGCGTAACCATGCGAGCATCCATTTTGCCGCTATCGATCCAGCCGGATAAATCCTCGATAATCTCGGTCTGCGGCGTGATGGGAAAAGCGGGGATATAGTCTGTTTTCGACAATCGTGCGCCCCATGCCGCAGCGCTATTACCGGTTAATAAGCTGCGCGTCATGATGTCACTCCCTCACTATCCTGTTGTCTGGCAATATGTTCCGGTATCGACTCAATCGCATGCGGTGGGCATTGCGCTACGCAGACCAGGCAACCCTTGCAATGATCGTAATCAATATCCGGGTTACCGTCGGCGCGAACGTTTATCGCGCCATCGGGACAATAGGTGCTGCATATCCACCAGCATCCGCTACATTTTTCGTAATTAATAACCGGGCGCATAGTACGCCATAATCCGGTACGGACTTTCACGCTGGTCGCGCCCGCATGGATCGCCAGCGCCGAAATTTCTGCCGCTTCAAAAGGCAGGGAAATCCATTCCGGTTTGAGATA
>JAAELZ010000119.1 GCA_024226105.1 Pseudomonadota bacterium
TATATGCCCCTCAAAGGAATAACCGATATCCACACCCCAACGTCGACCATCACCAAAATATTCTTCGATCCGGTGCGCCTGATGGCTGACATTGATCATAATCTCGTTAAACCCATGTTTGGCCAACTCCTCAATCAGGTACTCCATCACCGGCTTACCAATAACCGGTATCATCGGTTTGGGCAGGCGATAGGTCAGAGGCTGAACACGCGTACCCTTTCCGGCCGCCAGAATCATCGCTTTCATGCTATTTTATGCGCCGTCGGGATACATCTTGTCATATTTGGCCTGTAAGTCCTCCTGCGACTCAGCGTGCTCCTCATCCTTGGGAATACAATCCACCGGACAAACCTCTACGCATTGCGGCTCATCATAATGGCCGACGCATTCGGTACATTTAGTCCAGTCAATTTCATAGATTTCCTCGCCCATATAAATCGCCTCATTCGGGCATTCGGGTTCGCATACATCGCAGTTGATGCAATCTTCATCAATTTTAAGTGCCATATTTCATCCAGATAGTAAATACAAATATAATCAGGGGCCGAACAATTCCGGAGCAAGGCCCGCCTGTAGAGCAGAGACGTAGAACTGCCTACTGCTCAAATTTTTCACACAGCGCATCGAACACCAACGGGTGAACAAACGGCGATACATCTCCGCCAAGCCGACCAATTTCCTTAACCAGTGAAGCGGATACAAAAGTATGATTTTCCGCCGGAGTTAAAAACACCGTTTCAATCGAGCTGTTCAAACGCCGGTTCATGGACGCGAGCTGAAACTCAAACTCGAAATCCGATACCGCGCGCAGCCCCCGCAAAATTACGCTTGCCCCGAGTTGCTGAGCAAAATCCACCAGCAGGGTAGAAAAACCCACTACTTTTGCATTGCCATGCTTGCTCAATACCTGGCTGGCCAGTTCCACCCGATCTTCCAGGCTAAACAGGGGCGACTTGCCGGGATTAGCCGCCACCGCGACAATCACTTCCGGAAATAATTTCAAACCCCGTTCAATGAGATCGATATGTCCGGTTGTTAAAGGGTCAAATGTGCCCGCGTATATAGCGCGCTCAGGAAGCGAATTCATTACTAAAAAAATTAAAGTTCATTCTGGTATAAGGTATAGCAAACGCCTCCGCGCTGCGCTGATTTAAGCTCACGCCAGTTCTCCGGCAGATAGATCGGCTTACGATCACTGGCATGCTCAAGGTAAATCAAGCCATCAGGGGCGATTAAACCATGCTTTTGCAACTGATAACATGCTTTTTCGAGCTCATCTGTTGCAAAAGGCGGATCAAGGAAGATCAAATCAAACCGGGCTTTTGCCGTTGACAGGTATTGCAGGGCGGCACACGCCGTCACGCTGAGCTGATGCTCCGCGTCAATGACTTGCTGGTTTTGCCGCAACGCCTTAACGGCTTTAGGATTTTTTTCCACCAGAACCGCACTTGCAGCGCCCCGCGAAACCGCCTCAAACCCCAGGGCCCCACTACCCGCATACAGATCGAGACAGGCCCGACCTCCGATATAAGGCATTAACCAGTTGAACACGGTCTCACGCACAGCATCCGGTGTTGGGCGTAAACCGTTCACACCCGGAAAGGGCAGCAAGCGCCGCCGCCATTTTCCACCGACAATACGAACTTTTCCTGCTTTCAATTATTTGCTTCCAAACCTCGTTCAAAACATTATAACCTTGCAATAGTTTTGCGTGCTTCTGAATGTTACGATACGCGCCTACATTAATCCTCAATAATTCGTAATCAATGCAGGAAAAAACCAGGGGTGGGCTATTTGGCCGCCTGAGCAAAACGCGTGAAAATCTGACATCAGGACTATCCGGGTTATTTAAACGGGGCGTAAAACTCGACGAATCATTATACGAAGAGATCGAAGACCAGCTAATCATGTCTGATATTGGTGTTGAGCCCGCACAACGCATCACTCAGGCCCTGCGCGACAACGCCAAAGCCGAAAAACCACAGTCGGCGGACGCGCTTTTAGCGACCCTCACAGCGCAGATAAGTGAGTTGCTGGAACCGGTCGAACAGACCATTGATACCCGAACCCATAAGCCCTACGTCATTCTGATGGTGGGAGTCAATGGTGTGGGTAAAACCACTACCATAGCCAAGCTGGCGAACCGCTTTAAGAATGAAGGCAAAAACGTTATGCTGGCGGCGGGGGATACCTTCAGAGCCGCCGCAATCGAACAACTGCAAACCTGGGGCGCACGTTTAGCGATTCCTGTGATCGCACAGCAGCACGGTTCGGATGCTGCCGCGGTCGCATTTGATGCCTATCAGGCTGCCTTAAGTCGTAATATTGATGTACTGTTAATAGATACTGCCGGACGTCAACATACGCACGGAGATTTGATGGAACAGTTGGCGAAAATGACCCGTGTCCTGCAAAAAGCCAATACGGAACTACCCCACGAAGTAATGCTTACGGTGGATGCCGCCACGGGTCAAAATGCACTGTCGCAAATCGAGCATTTTAAAAGCATTGTGGGCGTGAGCAGCCTGAGCGTCACCAAACTTGACGGCACGGCTAAAGGTGGAATCATCATCGCCATGGCTGAAAAGTTTGGTTTGCCGATTCGCTTTATAGGCGTGGGCGAATCGATGCAGGATTTGCAGCCCTTTGTCGCTCAGGATTTCGCGCGGGCTCTGCTACCGGACAGCCTGGGATCGGAATACCCGGGAGCAGATTCGTAAACTAATGATACGTTTCAGTCACGTAAGCAAGCGTTACCCTGGCGGAAACGACGCCCTTAAATCAATTTCTTTTTACCTCGAACCCGGCTCAATGAATTTTCTCACGGGCCACTCCGGTGCGGGGAAAAGCAGCCTGCTGAAACTTGTCACGCACAGCATTGTTGCTACGCGAGGAGAAATCATGGTGGACGGACAAAACATATCACGATTGAAAAAACGCGCCATACCGGGTTATCGCCGAAAACTGGGCAGCGTATTTCAGGATCACAAACTGCTCTATGATCGAAGTGTTTTCGACAATGTTGCCCTGCCGCTAATCATTGCCGGTACAGCACACCGCGAAGTCGGGCGCCGGGTACGCGCTGCGCTCGATAAAGTCAGCCTGCTGGACAAGGAAAATGCCATGCCGATCACCCTGTCAGGCGGGCAACAACAGCGCGTTGGTATCGCACGTGCCGTGGTTAATTCACCAGGCATTTTACTGGCTGACGAGCCAACCGGAAACCTCGATTTGAAAATGTCTGACGATATCATGAACCTGTTTTATGATTTCAATCAGCATGACGTGACCGTACTGGTGGCAACTCATGATCTTCGCTACTTAAAAGA
>JAAELZ010000120.1 GCA_024226105.1 Pseudomonadota bacterium
CTGATTGAGCGCCGGAATGGGCTAAGTTAAACAGTTCTGTTTTTGCGAGAAGCCGGGAAAACATTTATTAGCGGCAGGGCAATCTAAGGGTTCGAAGCGTGCTGCCATATATAAGATACCACGAATTCAGATTGCCGCACTTCGCTACGCAATGACCTTAGCTTAATGTCATTCTGGATTGTCCACCCACAACGGGTGGTTTAGAATCTTGACAATTATTAATCAACTTGATGCTATGACTGAAAACCTGCTTATAAGAGCGATGCGCCGGCCAGAGCTGGATGTGCTGGTGGGCTGGGCGGCCCGTGAAGGCTGGAATCCCGGGCGCTATGATGCGGACATATTCTGGAAGAGTGATCCTGAAGGCTTTATCGCGGCCGAGATTGACGGTGAATTGATCGGTGGTGGCAGTATCGTGTCCTACCAGCAGCAGTTCGGTTTTATGGGTTTTTTTATCATCAGGCCCGAGTTTCGGGGACGTGGTTTAGGCACCAGGTTGTGGTTTGCCCGGCGTGACAAATTGCAAGCCCGGTTAAAATCATCCGCCGCTATCGGCATGGATGGTGTATTTGAGATGCAGCCATTTTATGCCCGGGGAGGTTTTGAATTTGCCCACCGGGAGATCCGTTTTGAAGGGATTGGCCGGGCCTGCTCAATGCCCGAGTCACTAACACCGCTGGCTGATGCGCCCTTCAACGCGGTACTTGAATACGATACTGCGCACTTCCCCGCAGAGCGCCCACATTTTCTCAAAGCCTGGATTACGCAACCAGAAAGTCGAGCGCTCGGTGTAATGGATGGAGGGCAATTGCGAGGCTACGGTGTAATTCGCCGTTGCGAAAATGGCTTCAAGATCGGCCCCCTGTTCGCGGACAAACCCGGGATCGCGCTGGACCTGTTTAATGGCCTGTCAGATCATGCTGCCTCAGAGGCCATTTTTATCGATGTGCCTGAAATTAATGACGCTGCCCTGCAGATTGTCATGGATAAAAAGATGAAAGAGGTCTTTGGATGCGCGCGCATGTATTTTGGCCATAAACCGGTATTGCCGGATGCACACATCTATGGAGTGACCACGTTTGAACTTGGATAAGACTTTAACCGCTCAGTTTCCTCCACGTACGGCCCAGACGTGTTGCTGACCGTTTTTACCCTTTCCATCCGTCACCGCATCTCCAAAATTAACAGCAAGGGCGTCATCTATAAGGTTCACATTCAAATCAGTATCAAATTGAAAACCATAATTCGTCGATGACCAGTAGGCTTCGTCGATTTGTACCTTCTGAAACGGAAAGCCTTCTGAATACTTCCCGACGCCGTTGGCATCCGATATAAATGGGTAAGCAGGATCAGCTTTCATATCATGCTCATAATACAACAGGCTTTGCAGTTCTTTTACGTTCGGTAAGCGCCAGTCAGTCTGATGCGTTCCAGTTTGCCCGCTAACATCGCCGCAATCTTTAGTATTCATCGTCCCCAAAGAATTGAGTTCCGCTACGAAACCCAGCGCTTCTTCCCAGCTATTACCAAACTCAATCCCTGCGCAAAAGGCGTCTCGCAGCCAGATCAGGCTAGTAAGCCTGTCTGTAACGGTACCATCATCGTTATTAAAATACCTCGGTGCCTCCGCCTCAGCGCCTTCTCTGAGTTCACCATCCTGCCCTTTTAGCGATGCGGGAACACTTGCACAATTTGCAATTTCCTGCCAATTTCCAGGAGAAACTTTATATTCACTGCATTTTGTGTCGCCCGTGGTACCGATACCGGTAAAAATCACCTGTGTATCATAGAATGGAATGATCACTACCTTGTTCTGAGCATAACCAACCGTCGTACAGCTCAGAACAGATGTGAGCATAACTACTTTCAAAGTATTAAGATATTTCATAATTATACTTTTAGAAATTTTTTCGGTGAAAATCAGTCAGGCGATCCAGCACGATCTATAAAACGTACTTTTCTATCAGAAATGCGTATCTCGGTGTTTTCACTAAGGTAGCCCAGATGATTGAGAAACAGAATCAGGAAAAAACTCATACCCAGCATCTCCAGGAATTCTTCCAGGGATTTGGAGAAATGCGCTATTGTTTTCTCCGACCAATGCAAACCGTCTACCAGCATTAAATATCCATCCTCAACACCTTCCACATAATCCAGCAGTACAGCGGTACCAAGACAACAAAGTGCGGCCATTAACCAGTCTCTTCGTATGGACTGATTGCCCAATCGCCACAAAAACCAGGCCATATACAGCCCCATAATCACAAACAGCGGCGCCAGCAGGAACTGCCAGGCATAGCTGTGTAATTCGACGCCTTTGTTTGCCTGCTTAAAGGCCGTGCCAATCCTTTCGTGAACCATCGCACCGTCGTCAATGACCATATAACTAAAGAACAGGGCTAATACCAGCCAGCCCCAGGCCTGCTTACTGCTATCCGGTTTGCGCATCGTCAGCAGGTAAATAGCCCACAACACCAACGAAACAAGCAGGGTTTGAACAATCGCAAACACAGTCGCCAGACCATCTTCCCGGGTAATGTTAAACATCCTGCGTATCGCGCTGCTATCGGCCCACCGAAACCAGTTCACATAAAGATCCAGTAGTACCAGTGCTATTTCAACCAGCAGGCAAGCTGAAAAAACCAGCAGTAAAGGCTGGCTTTTCCAGGCCTGCACGATCAGGCCTTCGGTGGCCTTCGTATTGGAATATTGATTGGACATAGCGCCGATCATGCCATGATTCCTTTTGCTCAGCCCGGCTGATTAATCGTCATCACAATCTTTTGAGCCGCCTGGCGCACAGTCATCTTCAGACTTATTGTCCTCTGAATTCTGGTCGTCATTGCTCGCATCATCCGTGGAATCCTGGTCATCATTACTGACATCATCTGTAGAATTCTGATCATCATTACTGATACCGTCTTCAACTTCACCTGAAATTTGTCCGTTCTGAGCTTTGACTTCGAGCCCCATTACGCCGCCATTTATTCCCATCTCAACCCGGGTACGCGCATTTTCCTGTAATTGTATA
>JAAELZ010000121.1 GCA_024226105.1 Pseudomonadota bacterium
GAAGTCATAGGAAAGGCTCTGGACGGTATCGGCCCCGTTTCGCCAGGCACCGATGTTCTGCAGGTGGCCGTTGGTCGGTTCGTAGCCCCAGGTAGGGCAATTTATGGGTGTCCTCTATTGTGGTGGTTGTGGTGGTGTGGTGGTGATATCAGCATTTTCTACACCATCATCTCTATTATCAAAATATGAAAGCCTGACCCCTTACCCTGGGTAAAAAAACTGAAAGCCCTTACCTCACCACTTACCGGAACCACCACACAGATTGCTGTTATCACCAAGCCCATTTCTCAATCTGCCAGGTATTTCTCAGTGTACCCTACAGGCCGTCATCACCGCCGTACGACATTCGGCGAGCCGTGACTCGATCTCCGGCAGGTCGCGGCTTTGCTCCAGGTGCCGTTGCCAGAGTTTCTCCAATTGGTCAAAGGCACGGCGATCGGATGGAAGCCGCCACACCGCCTCAATATAGGACTCGGCGGCCAAACCGTACTGTCCCTGCCCTTCCAGGGAAATACCCAGGTTTTTTTAGCATTGTACCGTTCAGGGACCAGCCCGATGGCGGCGTGGCAATTTACACTGTCCAATTAAATCGGGCTATTTGGGCCTATCTGCCTGTATTTAGCCCGCATTTCTCACCAGGCGGACCCGCTTAATTAAAAACCTACTTGTTTTGATGTGATTGCGGTTGTTTCATGCTGAATGAAACTTTACACCCTGTCCTATTCGGTTTTTCACCCAATCTGGCTTCACAGTTTGGTCGAAAATCCCGAATCCCGGTGAGAAATGCGGGTTAGGGTTATTTAGCGCCATCTATTGGACAAAAATAATTTGCGTAAACGTCAATACGCTACTGATTTCATTGTCATTCCAGAAAACACAGTCCTTATAACACCAATCTCAAGGAGGTTCAGGCATTTTTACCGGCAATGAGCCGCTTATTTATCGTAATTAAAAGTATTTATCTATCTGTTATAATTGTTGTTATACAGACATCGTAAACGGCATTTTTACCGGCATTATGAAAGCTTTTATTATGGAGCCTATGCTCCCCAGCGACGATCGAGACGAGCTCGCCGATCTGGCGCTCGAACTGGTATCGAAAGCGAGTGCATTAGCGGGACAGGTCCATGGACAGGTTCGAGAAGGGATTGGCGACCTGGTACGTTCCATGAACTGCTACTACTCGAATCTGATCGAAGGACACAACACCCACC
>JAAELZ010000122.1 GCA_024226105.1 Pseudomonadota bacterium
CAGATATTAAAAGGGGTTGAAGGGCTTGAATTTCGCCGCATGTTTTCCGGCGAGGCGGATGCCAATAATGCCTTTCTTGATATTCAGTCGGGCTCCGGTGGTACCGAAGCCCAGGACTGGGCCGAGATGCTGTTGCGCATGTATTTACGCTGGGGCGAGGCGCAGGGTTACAAGGTTGAGCTGATTGAAAAATCGCCGGGTGATGTGGCGGGCATTAAGAGTGCAACCATAAAATTCTCGGGCGAATATGCCTATGGTTACCTGCGTACCGAATTGGGGGTGCACCGACTGGTGCGTAAGAGCCCGTTTGATTCAGGTAACCGCCGGCACACTTCGTTTGCGGGTGTCTATGTGTATCCTGAAATTGATGATAGTTTTGAGGTCGAAGTCAATCCTGCAGATTTACGCGTCGACACCTATCGTGCCAGTGGCGCGGGTGGACAGCACGTAAATAAGACCGATTCTGCCATTCGTATTACGCATGAGCCGACGGGCATCGTGGTGCAGTGCCAGAATGATCGTTCTCAGCATCGAAATCGGGACGCTGCGATGTCCATGTTAAAAGCCCGCCTGTATGAACGGGAAATGCAGGAACGTCGCGATACGCAACAGGCAGCAGAAGAAGAGAAATCGGATATAGGCTGGGGCAGCCAGATTCGCTCGTATGTGCTGGATCAGTCGCGCATCAAGGATTTGCGAACCGGGGTTGAAACCGGCAATACGCAGGCTGTGCTTGATGGCAGCCTGAATCAATTTATCGAA
Organism: Pseudomonadota bacterium; assembly: GCA_024226105.1. GTDB lineage: Bacteria > Pseudomonadota > Gammaproteobacteria > Arenicellales > Poriferihabitantaceae > JAAELZ01. The sequence continues at coordinate 763 of JAAELZ010000122.1, forward strand.
GCCAGTCTAAAGGCTGGCCTCTAACTTATCTATTCCAAACTATTATGTCTACACCTGAAGAAAACGATCAACTGGCTCAGCGCCTGTCGAAGCTGGATGAAATCAAGGCTGAGCGTAATGCCTATCCCAATGATTTCAAGCGTGAGCAGGATCTTGGCGATCTGGCAGACCTGCACGGATCCACTACCAAGGAAACGTTAGCAGAAAAAAATGTGAGTGTCAGTGTGGCGGGCAGAATCATGACCCGCCGTATGATGGG
>JAAELZ010000123.1 GCA_024226105.1 Pseudomonadota bacterium
ATGGATACAACAAACTATCGTAAGTGGCTATCTCAACTACGAAAAGGTTATCTGGAGCTTTGCGTCCTCACGATTCTCTTAACAAAGGAATCATCTTTCGGGTTAGAGATACTGCAACTATTGGAAAAATCCGGAATATCTATTAATGAAGGCACACTTTATCCCATGTTGAACAGGATGTTTAAAAACGGTTGGCTGGTTTCGCATTGGGAGACACCCACAGAGGGTGGACACCCGCGGCGATACTACCAGCTCAGTGATGAGGGCAGATCAATGTTGCCTACAATGCTTGGAACTTTTCAGGACAATCAAAAATCTCTGGCATTTCTTAAGGAGCTAAAATGAATAATGATCGATATATCGAAAAGTTAAAGAAGGCGCTTGCCAGATTGGGTAATGAAGAGCGTGATGAAATTATCATGGAAATTCAGAGTGATGCTGCAGAATCGGGCAAATCACTACAGGATAGATTTGGAACACCGGATGAGTTAGCAGCACGCTATCTTGAGGGAGAGCCCCTAAAGCCCGCAGTTAAAGAACAAGTATCTGCAATAGGGAAAAAAGTGCTCCTTTGGGTAGGAGTTGCAGTTTTGCTGTTGCTTGTCATAGCGGTATTTGCTTTTCGGCAATTGTCTGAGGATGATTTTAACTATGCGGATGAATCAGCACCTGAGCTGAACCTTACAGATTCTATTTGGAATAGTATTGACTGGAATTCAGCTGTAAATATTGAAGTAATTCAATCCAAAGTTGTATTCTATTGGCATCAGAGTGCGAGTATTCGTTGGAGTTGCAAAGGTGGTTTTAAGTTTCTTAAGGCGAATAAAAAGAGCCAAATACGTCATGCAAACTGCCTGGTGTTTCTGCCTCTTCAAGAGACAACGATTTCGGTGAATCAAGGGAGAGTGGTTATTGTCAGGCCACAGGTATCACTTGATATTTCTGTAGAACAGGGTGCATTACAAATTGCAGAGAATGGCGAACAGTATCGCTATGAGTTATCGGGGAATCATAGCCATGTGGCTGGTTTAACTTCACATGATAATGCAAATACCAGCATTACCATTCGTGCAACTGAAGCTGATGTTGCGTTGTATGAATACCCCTGATCTGCCAGATAAACGCCTTTAAGCCAGGAGGCTAAGCAAAACTGAATATTCAGCCAACAGGATTGCCGGAACAAGAAAGTGGCCCACAAATTTTGTCGATAGTCCACTCACACCATAATCAGCTCTCGGTGAGCAGCTTGGTTTTGAACTGGACCTTGATCACCTGGTCGTATCTCCGGATAAACCAGCATAACCGTTGTTAATTTGCTAAGGCTTTCTGATACCCGACAAATACGAATCAGATCGGCTACAATCCTGCGCATGTTTTTCGCTAGTGCTCTAATCAATCGATCAATCAGATTTAAAACCGGCTTGCGCTACTTTTACTTGTGGCCATTTATTGCTCTGTTGTCCGCGTGTTCGACGCCGGGGCCGGCCCCGTCTGTAGATCCGGCGACCGACATGGCCCCGGTTGAACAGGCCGCCGAGCCGGTGATTACGATGGAACAGGACGAAGGCCTGACAGCTGAACTATTGTATGACCTGCTAGTGTCAAACCTTGCCATGCAGGGAGGAGAGCTGGAGATAGCTTCCGCGGCCCTGATTCGTGCTGCACGTACGACCGGTGATCCGGTGTTGATTGCGCGAGCGGTACGCATGGCGGTACACAGCAAAAACTATGTTGAAGCGGTTGAGCTGGGCCAGCGCTGGATTGAGATTGCCCCGAAAGACTACCAGGCCCGCATTATTACTGCGTTGGCGGCGGTTATGGACCAGCAGGCAACGATAGCAGCGGACATTTTACGTTCGACGTTGGCGCAATCGCCGGACAGGCTTGGTTTGCGCTTCGGGCAGCTTGGAGAGATGTTTTTACAGTACGCCGAAGGTGAAACGGCACAGGGTGTACTGACAGAACTGGCAAATGAGTATCCCGATTCGCCTGAAGCTTGGCTGGTGCTGGCGGGCATGGCGCAAAAAAACAAGGACTTACCGGGAATGAACAGCGCGTTGGACCGGATTTTGTCGCTTGAGCCGGGCAGCGAGACGGCCGCAGGATATAAATTACTGGCTCTCGCTGAAGACCCGTCTGCACAGACAAAATTTGCAAGCGCATTTCTGAAGAATAACCCGGACGCAAGCACTTTTCGCATGCAGTATGCGCGTTTGCTGTTGCGCACAGAGAAGGAAGTGCTTGCGCTAGACCAAATGTTAAACCTGTTGAGGCGTGACCCGAAAAATAGTGAAGCCTTGAGCCTGGTCGCCTTGCTGTACCAGGCTCAGCAGGATTACAAAAAAGCGTCAAAATACTTCACACGCAAATTAAAGGCGACGCCGGACGACGACCGTAGTCGCCTGTATCTGGCAAATGCCTTACAGGAGCTTGAGCGCTACGATGAGGCGAAAAAAGTTCTGTCGCAAGTGAGCGACGTGGACGAAATTTTTGCAGCTGGGCGCCAGATGTCCCTGTTAATTGAGCAGGCCGATGGGGCGGAAGCGGGGCTTGCCTATCTGGAAACAATGCAAGGCAAAAATGAGGCGCAGGCCGTACAGCTGATCATTGATCGTGAGTTGATGTTACAAAGGGCGGGGCGTGTTGAGGAGGCCTATGTGTTGATAAGTGA
>JAAELZ010000124.1 GCA_024226105.1 Pseudomonadota bacterium
AGGGCGGTGATTTCTTCACGCATGGTATCTACTGGAGAGGCTTTGATGTCGCCGTCAAAATCGAGTACGAACAGGTGTTTTTTGACGGGTGGATCCTGATCTTCTTTGGCCTGTTTTTTAGCGTCTTTAGCCTGTTGTTTGGCTTCGGCTTTTCGCTTTTTCTTTTCGGCTTTTGCGGCAAGTTTTTGTGCGCCCGGATCCAGTAACGCCTGTTTAAGGGCGCTGTTCATGGATTCATATTTTTCGTTAATATCGGTGAGCTCCAGTGATTCATCCTGCTTGCCGATGTGCTGGCGCATAGTCAAACCAACAATGCCGCTTACAGCAGCCAGTATGGCTACTACGATGGTGATCGCCTTTAACAGGAAAAGGCCGTATTCGCTAATAAATTCCATGAGTTCTGAATAGGGGGTTAAGAGTTAAGAGAGCAAGTGATGCTCCAGGTGCCATTTATATGGCTCCTGCTGGTGCGGGTTCAAGGTTTATTTGTTCAATTTCGCCCAGGTGTCGCGCAAGGTTACGATACGGTTAAAGGTCGGTGCTTCGACAGAATGCTCAATACAGTCGGTGACAAAATACCCAAGGCGTTCAAATTGCAGGCGATGATTTTCATCAGCGGTCGCTAGCGAAGGCTCCAGTTTACAGTTTGTCAGGTGCTGCAGCGATCCGGAGTTAAGGTGCTCGAGGAACGAGCCATCCCGGTCTGCCAGGGGATTCGGGTGATTGAATAATCGATCGTAGAGGCGGACTTCGGCATCCAGGGCGTGTTCCGCTGAAACCCAGTGCAGGGTTGCTTTGACCTTGCGCCCATCCGGCGACCGCCCCCCTTTGGTCGCCGGGTCATAGCTGCACAATAATTCACACACCTCGCCATTATCGTCAAACAGTGCTTCATTGCAGGTCAGGTAATAGGCATAACGCAAACGAATTTCTCTGCCTGGTGCCAGGCGAAAAAACTTTTTGTCCGGTACCAGCATAAAATCATCGCGCTCAATATACAGTGTGCTGCTAAAAGGGACTTCCCGCGTGCCCATATCAGGGTTTTTGGGGTGATTCTGTGCCAGCAATAATTCGCTTTGCGCTTCAGGATAGTTAGTGATCGTAACTTTTAGCGGGTTTAATACCGCCATAGTACGCGGTGCACTGTCTTCAAGTTCTTCCCGAATACAGGCTTCCAGAGAAGAAAGTTCAATGGTGTTCTGCTTTTTGGTTACCCCGACCCGGTTGGCGAATTCTCGAATCGAGGCCGGGGTATAACCTCTTCGTTTGATCCCGGAAATGGTCGGCATGCGCGGATCATCCCATCCGGA
>JAAELZ010000125.1 GCA_024226105.1 Pseudomonadota bacterium
CCAGCGGCGCAGTTGGCCCGGCGCTGGACCACCAGCCCGGCGTGGCGATAATGGGCGATGGCGGCTTCTGGCACAATGGCCTGACCACCGGGGCGATCAATTCCCGTTGGAACGGCCATGATTCGGTTCTGGTGGTGCTGGAAAACGGCTATGCCTCAGCCACCGGCCAGCAGCATGTGCCTTCCACAGGCTCTACTCCGTGGGGCCGGCGCATCAAAATATCAATTGAAAACACCCTTCAAGCCATCGGTGTTCAATGGCTGCGTCGGGTTAATTCTTATAATGTCAGCGCCACGCTCAAAACCTTGCGCGCCGCATTCAATGCCCCCGATAAGGGCTTGCGGGTGGTGATTTCCGACAATGAATGCAGGTTGGCTCAGCAACGACGCGAAAAGCAAAAAGACCGGGCACGCGCATTTGCCGGGAAGTCAGTGACCCGGGAACGTTTTGGAGTTGATGAGGAGGTATGCAGCGGCGATCATGCCTGTATGCGCCTGTCCGGTTGTCCATCCCTGACCCTGAGGCCCGGTTTTAACCCGCTTAAGGACGGGCCGGCCGCCATGGTCGATGAAAGCTGTGTGGCCTGCGGGCTGTGCGGTGAGGCTGCTCATGCGGCAGCGCTATGCCCTTCTTTTTATCGAGCGAAAACAATAGACAATGCCGGGCCTGTGCGGCAGATGTGGACCAGAGCAAGTGCCCGACTACTTGCCAAAATGGGCGCGTCATGACGATTGAAAGACCGGTCTGCGTATTGATGGCGGCCCTTGGCGGGCAGGGCGGTGGTGTATTGGTCGACTGGCTGGTACAGGCTGCGCGTATCGACGGGTTTATGGCGCAGGCGACTTCGATCCCGGGCGTGGCGCAGCGTACCGGCGCCACTACCTACTATTTCGAAGTTTATCCACAGCGCGATCTGCCTGCCCGGCCGGTATTCTCGATTTTTCCGGCATCCGGTGCAATCGATTTGATGGTCTCGTTTGAACCGATGGAGGCAGCCCGCGCGCTTTCAGGTGGTTATATAAGCCAGGATACAAAGGTTATAACCGCACGTGAGCGCATTTACAGTACCTTTGAGAAGATAAAACCAGGCGATGGCATCACTCCCCTTGCGCCGGTATTTGATGCGCTTAACGCCATTGCCGGCAGCCTAACTATTGTTGAGATGGCCAAAGCCGCCCGTAACGCCGGGTGCCATCCCAATGCGGTGATGTTCGGTGCGATGGCTGCCAGCGAGATTCTGCCGATGAAGCTAGAGAGCTGTCGAGCGGCGATTAGCCAGTCCGGTGTCGCTGTTAAAAGTAATCTGGCAGGCTTTGATGCCGGTATGGCTCTCAGAATTGCGCCCGCTGACGCTAGTGAGGTTCCTCTAGCCGAATTTGACGTGGTGCCAGCGGCATTTGCCAGCTCGGTAGCGGCATTGCCTGAAGCCGTGCAACCCCTCGCAGGTCATGCAGCCGCTCAATTGCTGGATTATCAGGATGCTTCTTACGTGGAGCTGTACCTCAATCGACTGCGTAATATCGTAGCGTTGGACAATGAGGAACAAGATTATCGTCTTTCCCTTGAAGTGGCCCGTCGGTTGGCGGCATGGATGACCTTTGAGGATGTTGTGCGGGTTGCCCAGTTGAAAACACGGCCTGGCCGCTTGAAGCGTATCCGTAATGAACTGGGCATTAGCAACGATGCGCCTCTTTTAGTGGATGATTATCTCAAGCCCGGGCGCGAAGAATTGCAAGGCATCTTGCCCAGGGCTATGGGGAAATGGATACCGGCAACCAAAATGGGCCAAACCAGCCCCGGTATTGCCTTGAAGATGAACACCTCCGGGCCCTTTGGCTGGGCGATGATGCGTTTGCTTTCATCACTGAAATCAAAGCGGCCGCGATCGGCTCGCTTTGAACGCGAGCAGGCAATGATAAACCAGTGGCTGCTTGCGGTAAGCACCGCCACGGATGAAGATTATCAACTTGCCTGCAAACTGGCAGAGCTTGCAGTTTGGGCGCGTGGTTATGGTGATACCCGCAATCGAGGCTTTGATCAGCTGACAAAATTGTTGGAAGATAGCCAGAACAGAATTCAAAACGACATCAAGGCCTATGCTGAGGCGGTTTTAACTTCGCTTGAAAGCGCTTGTTCAGAGCTGGAAAGGTAATGCTTGATTCTCCGTTGTATTGCCACAAAAATTTTTTAAACCGAAGCCGGGACTGAAGCCCCGCTCCCTGTTTCTGAGTTTCCACGGGCTGCCTAATATCGATAAACATTGAATTACAGCGCTGGACGAAGCATCCATTACTATTTATGCTTGCTCTATGAAAACGCTATCTATCATTATTTTGTTATTCCTGGCTTTGAGTAGCAGTTTTGCTGCAAAATTCGATGTTAATGAATCACTGCTTTTTTTCAAGCCACAACTGAGCGACGAGTTTAAACAAAACCTTAAACAGGCCGACGATGAAAAAGGCCGGCAGTATTTTGAGCGGAAATGCGCGCAATGCCATGATGGACAGAAAGACGGCGGGCATAACAAAGGTCCGCATCTCTGGAACTGGTACGGCAGAAAGGCAGGCAGCATGGCTGATTTTGAGTATTCAGAGGGTATGCTTGGGTCGGGGCATAGCTGGGATTTTGCAGCGCTGAACTACTATCTGACCCGCACGGATCGAGCGGTTCCCGGCGTGGCGATGAATTTTCGTGGCATACGCCAGGATGATAAGCGCGCTCAGTTGCTTGCCTATATGCGTACGCTGAATGATGAACAACCTCCCTGGCCATAAATCTGAATTCCCTGTTGGCTCCCACAACCAGGCGTCGGAGCTTCAGTCCCGGTAGTATACGTTTAGCGCGGGGCTGAAATCCCGTTTCCTGTTCAGGGTGTTTTGCGGGCTTAGTCTTTACCCCACCACCACTACCATCGCCGGCACCACCACTGATACTGCCTTAACCAACAGCGGCACAATCTTCGTCTCTGATGCGACCTCTTTTCGGCCGTTATCTGACGTTCGGTTTCAGCGAACTGGACAGCGCAAGGATTACCCCCGAGATAACCAGTATGGCGCCCGTAATTTGTGCGCTGTTGAGAGATTCACCCAGGAAAATATAGGCCAGTGTTGCGGTAAAAACGGTGATCAACGGAGAGATAAATCCGGCGATATTTGCGCCGCCCATAGCAACGCCCTGTTGCCAGAAAAAGAAGGCGATCAGGGATGGAAAGATAGAGACATAGGCCAGAACCATCCAGGTTTGTGTATTCCATAGCATCAAACTGCCCTGGTTTTGTTCATAGGCAAAAAACGGGAAAATAAACACCAGCCCGATTAAAAATTGAATTGCCAGAAAGGGCAGGGTTGGCAGCTCTGTCGGGCGTAGTTTTCTTAGTAATACGGAGTAAAGAGCCCAGCAGAATACAGCCAGCAGAATGGTGATGTCGCCTGGATTCAATTTGAATTGCAACAGGCGTATCAGTTCGCCCTGGGTGATGACCCACACCACACCGGTCAAGGAGACAATCATGCCGGCGACTTGTGTCACTGAAGTGCGTTCCATCCCCATAAAATAGTTAAGCAATATGATTATGATGGGCAGGGTGGCCTGGATAATGCCAGAGTTACTGGCGCTGGTGTTGTTGAGCCCCAGGTAGAGCAGGGTGTTAAATATTCCGGTACCCAGTATTCCCAGAATAGCAAGGCGCCACCAATTGTTCAGGAGAATTGAGCGGGACAAATACAGCGGTTTGGCTGCCACGATCAGCAGCAGCCCACTGGCGAATAACCAGCGGTAAAAAGACAGGCTGAACGGGCCGATAAAGTCGCTGGCAAACTTCCCTACCACCGAGTTTCCAGCCCATAATATGGGTGGAACCATCAGGTAGAGGATGATTTTCAGGCGTGAGTTCGAATGCATTAACAAATAGTGTCTATCTCTGAGATTCAGGGCAATAGTAGCTTCTCAATAATTTTCCGAACCTCTGCTTCATCCCATTCAACCCCGCCGATGCTGCCGTAATCCATCGCCCCGTCACTTGTGATCAGGAAATTGCTAGGGTAGCCATACACATGCCAGGCATTCATAGCAATACCTTCCGGGTCGAGCAAGTTTGTGTAGCCGGACATTGCGAACCTCTCAACCGCCTGCTCGATAGTTTGCTTTTCCTCTCCGATATTAACGGTAATGATGTGCAGACCTTTATCAACATAATCATCGTGTAAACGTTTTAGAGAGGGTAGTTCTTTTATACAGGGTTCGCACCAGCTGGCCCAGAAGCTGAGCAGTGAGAGTTTATCTTTAGCATAGTTGATTTCGACAAGTTGTGAGTCGAGGTTGTCTAAAACCAGGGGCAGGGCAGTTTGGTTATTTAGCTTATTGAGTCCGTATTGTCGTTTCGTTTTTGGAGTTTCAGGCCGGGTTGAAATATCTTCAGGTGCCGCTACTGCAGCCTGCAAAGAGAGCAACTTAATTGCGTTTTTCAAATCTTTGGGCAGGCGTTCACGTTGCGCAAAATCGGCTTCATTTAGATCTTCATCCGGTCGCATATGAAACCCGGCATGAATGCCCTGCATGGGGTGCATGAAAACAGGGCTTCCGCCGGACTGCAGGACTTCCTGAAGCTCCAGGCTTCGCCATTGTTTAGTGCTGATCGTTGGCTGGATAAAATAAATTGGAATGGTGCTGTTACTGGCAATCGGTAGGTAGCCAACCAGCATCCCGGGTTCAATCGCGGGATAGCTGAGATTGGGGTGAAATAAAATGGCACCGCCAACCGCTGACTTTTCGCCTGACTGGGCAGCCTGTTGCTGATACAGAGCGATGCCCTCAAGCCCGG
>JAAELZ010000126.1 GCA_024226105.1 Pseudomonadota bacterium
GAGGGAAGCTGCATGACATCCGCGCCGCGCCCACGCCATACAGTGTCAAACCATACCACTGCCGCGCGTTCCACAGAGCGCGGACGAACCCAATTGTGCAAATTCAAAAAATGGCACCACGAGCACCGAAAAAAACTTTGGGAAACTGAGGCAAGCGCTCGAAATCTAACAAAATCTATGGTGATTACATTCGGTGATGCCATACCAGTGCACGAGGCGAACCCGTATAAACACATACTGCAACCCGCAAATCCCCATAAGCCCAGCTGATCCATTCATAATCAATCCAAGCCGGTTTCCTGCTTGAGCGCTTCTCCGACGCCAAGCAACACCGTGCATTATTCAAACTTCGAGCGTGGCGTCCGAGAAACCTGCATCCAAGCTGCCGTTACGATGGCGCGGTTAACTGGCGAATGTGGACTAGAGCATTTCACATTTAGACGGAAGCATATCCTGCGTTTTTGAGATATTTGTTGCACTCTGCTGGACTTATGTCACCTACCAGTTTGCCGACATACCTCCAAGCCTCTTCAATGGTTCGTTTCTGGGCCATGCGCATCCAGTGTTTGATTTTGGCAAAGGTTTGCTCGATCGGATTTAGATCCGGCGAATAGGGTGGCAGGAACCACAAGCGTGCTCCTGCAGACTTGATAACGTCCCGGATGACCTTGGCCTTATGACTTCCAAGGTTATCCATGATAACGATGTCGCCGGGTTTGAGCGTTGCGAGGAGGATTTGCTCCACATAGGCGCGGAATGATAGTCCGTTGATGGGACCGTCAAAGACGCAGGGCGCCGTTAGCCCATCACAGCGCAAAGCAGCGATGAAAGTCATGGTGTTCCAGTGACCATGAGGTGCATAGCCCCTCAAGCGCTTACCTTTGTGGCCCCAACCCCGAATGGGTGCCATGTTGGTTTTGATCCAGGTCTCGTCGATAAACACCAGCTGTCGAGGATTGAGCCTTCCCATAAAGCTCTTCCAGCGCCGCCTTCGCCGAGCAACATCAGCCCGGCCCTGTTCAAGGCCGAAAAGTGTTTTTTTTAAAACTCAGCCCTTCGCGGCGCAGGAAATGCCACACTGCATTGTGGGACACTGTAGTACCCCGTTTGGTCAGAAGGGTGCTCAGGCCATGCAAAGTCAGATGTGAGGTATGTTCTATCTGGTCTAGAATGAAATCGCGATGCGGATCGAGAACAGATTTGCGGTGGCCGCCAACCTGAAAGGGCTCGACACTGCCGGTTTGACGGTAGCGTTGATGCCACTTGACGACACTCGAAATAGCAACCTCAAAACGTTCCGCCACAACACGCGTAGTCTCACCGGAAATAACAGCATCCACAACACGCTGGCGTAGATCATTGGAATAGGGTTTGGTCATAGGTGCCAGCCTCCTTGTTCCAGCACATACCTTGAATCAGAAAACTGACAAAAAGGAAACTATTTTGATTCAGTCAGTACGTGAACCGCTCTAATGCGCCTCGTCCCAGTTGTCCGCCGCCTGAGCATCAACTTTCAGGGTGACTTTCAAATCCAGAGCAGGAAATGGGGCATTTTCCATAA
>JAAELZ010000127.1 GCA_024226105.1 Pseudomonadota bacterium
GTGGGCAATACCACCCACACCCTGCCATCCCTGTTTATGGTAATGGCCACGCAGAACCCGATCGAACAGGAAGGCACCTTCCCGCTTCCCGAGGCGCAGCTCGATCGCTTTTTGCTACACGTCAGGGTCGGCTATCCGAATATCGAAGAAGAAACACAAATATTACGCCTTAACCAGGCCGAGGCCACGCAGGGCCTGCAGCAGGAAAACGTGGAACCCACCAGGCAAATGTTAAGCGAGAAAATGCTCAACCAGGCCCGCAAAGAAGTACTGGAAGTTCACCTGTCACCCGCCGTAGAACGCTATCTGGTCGAACTGGTCGTTAGCACTCGCGATCCTTCCCGATACGATGCCTCACTGGCCCAATACCTCGAATACGGCGGCAGCCCGCGCGCCACGATTACACTCAACCGCACGGCACGCGCGCACGCCTGGTTGCAGGGCCGGGACTACGTCTCACCCGGAGATATTCAGGCAATGGCACCGGATGTACTGCGCCACCGGGTACTATTATCCTACCAGGCACAGGCCGAAGGCATCGACGTTGATCAATTCGTAAGTCGATTGCTCGACCTGGTACCTGTAGCCTAGGCCAGTAGCCTTTAACCGTATAGACCGTCATGACGTACGGCGTTGAATCTACCCTGGAAGAATTGCTCGCAATGCGCAATGAAGCGGCACAGCTAAATTTCAGCGCACGCAAAGTTTCCCATTCGCACCTTAGCGGTCGCTACGCCTCACATTTTCGCGGCCGGGGAATGGATTATTTTGAATCACGGCCGTATGTCGATGGTGACGATATACGCAATATAGACTGGCGGGTGACAGCGCGTACCGGTGGCCTGCATTCAAAAATTTTCGTTGAAGAACGCGATCGACCGGTACTGATTGTTGTCGACTTCAGCCCGTCGATGTATTTCGGAACACGCAAGGCACTTAAATCAGTGGTCGCAGCCAGGCTGGCGGCACTGATGGCATGGTTTTCCTGCGGGCACGGAGACCGGGTGGGCGGCCTGCTTTTCAACCCCGCCAACCAACCGGACGCCGAGCTGGATATACGACCGGCTGCAGGCCGTGCGCCGGTATTGAGATTACTGCAGGCTTTGGCGGGAGCCACCCGGCATCATACCACCGCCAATGGCAAAAACCGGCTGATCGATGCCATGCAACACGCCGCAAGGGTGGCCCGACCGGGCAGTCTTATTTTGCTGATCAGCGATTTTTCCGCGACGCGCACTGAGGCCGAGCAAACCGCTTTCAGGCAACCACTGCACAGCCTGGCAGCCCATAGCGATGTGATTGCATTTAGCATTTCCGATCCGTTTGAACATCAATTGCCCGAAAACCGCTGGCTGCCCCTGAGCAACGGTTTAGAGCGCATCAAAATTACAGCGGCGGATAAAAGCACACGTCAGCGAGTGCGCGATGATTTCCAGACCCGACAGGCGTGGCTGGAACGCGAGTTCGGCCAGATGGGGCAACCCGTGGTGCCGATCTATACAACAGATCGCCTGGTCGATGCAATCAACCGCCCCCCGACCCGAAATTAGAAAAGATGCCTGAAGCCCTGCCCCCGTTACCCCTGCGTGACATTATCGCCCCCCTGGAGCAGGGCTGGTGGCCGCCCGCGCCGGGGTGGTGGTTTGTCGCTGCGATCGCCCTGTTTCTGCTTGGCTGGCTGGTAAAGACACTAGTGAAGTATTTCACTTATGAATATGCCGCTTTACGCAAAGCAGCGCTGCATGAACTGGCCAGTTTGCCACAAAAGGAAGAGATAAATGACCGGCAGTTTGCCGAACAGATATCAGCACTTTTAAAGCGGGTTGCCATGGTGCGTTATAGCGATCAACAGCCCGCCCGGTTAAACGGCAAGGACTGGCTGGCCTTTCTCGATCAATCGGATGCCTCTCAAGTATTCAGCCAGTCCGGGGGAGGCGTCCTGCTCGAAGTACAGTACCAGGCCTCGATTAGCATTGATCGAGACCAACTCTTTGGCGCCGCACAAGCCTGGATCAAAGCGATATGATTCATTTTCAATGGTGGTGGATGATATTCGTATTGCCCCTGCCGGTGATGGTTTATTTTGTCCTGCCCCCCTCAAACCCCGGCTTCGCAGGGCTTAAAATTCCTTTTTACGACCTGGTAGCGGATACTTCAGGCGGTGGTAACCGGGCCCGGCGGGGAGCACTCGCCCTGGCAACAATAGCCTGGCTGGTATTGCTACTGGCCAGCATGCGCCCGCAATGGGTCGGTGAGCCAATTGCGCTGCCACTAAGCGGGCGCGATCTAATGCTGGCGGTAGATTTATCTGACAGTATGAAAGCACGGGATATGCAAATAGAGGGTTACCGGGTTAACCGACTGCAAGCCGTTCAGGCCATCGCCGGTAACTTCATCGAGCAACGTGAAGGTGATCGTCTGGGGCTGATCCTGTTCGGCTCTGAAGCCTATCTGCAATCGCCACTAACGCTGGACAGGCGCACTGTCAGCACCTTGCTGGATGAAGCCGTGATTGGTATTGCCGGCCCGCGCACCGCAATTGGTAACGCGATAGCACTGGCAACCAAACGCCTGCAAAACCGGGAGGGGCAGGATAAGGTGCTGATTCTGCTCACTGATGGCGAGAACACCGCGGGCAATATCTCACCCGGACAGGCAGTGCAGGCGGCAAAAACCATCGGCCTTAAAATCTATACCATTGGTATCGGCGACACCACTTCCGGCGGTCTGGCGGGCTTTTTTACCAACCGTTCCGGGATTGATGAACGCGGCCTGCAAAACATTGCCGAAACCACCGGCGGGCGCTACTTCCAGGCGCGCAACACAAACGAACTGGCGCAAATCTATGCGTTGATTGACCAGCTGGAAGCGGTTGAAGAAGAGGTTCGCAGCTTGCGCCCGGTCAAGGAGTTGTATTACTGGCCGGCCACACTGGCACTGTTGCTGGCGAGCCTGTTATTCTGGATGCGGCGGCGATGGATAGCCTGATCAATATCTTCAACGAGTTTCACTTTATCCGCCCGGGATGGCTGCTCGGCCTGCTGGTGCTTTTTGGCATCTGGCTTGTACTGCGCAAACGCCCCGCGCACAGCCACATAGACGACCTGGTCGATGCGCACCTGCAAAGCGTGGTAGTGGACGACCCGGTTTCACAGCAAAAACCAAAAAACCGCTACCTGCCGGCCCTGCTATCGAGCTTGCTTGTAGTTGCATTAGCCGGGCCAACCTGGGAGCGATTGCCACAACCACTCTACCAGCTGCAACAGGGGCGGGTCATTGTATTGAGCCTGGCTAAATCCATGGACCGGGCCGATATGCAACCCAGCCGCCTGCAACGCGCAAGATTTAAGATAGAGGATTTGCTGACCTCGATGCCGGGCATACTTACCGGCCTGGTGGGTTTTGCGGGTGAAGCCTTTGTGGTCACGCCGTTAAGCGATGACCAGGATACGATTTCCAACCTGTTGCAGTCCCTGGATAGCGACACCCTGCCGGTACAGGGATTTCGTGCTGATCGGGGCCTTGATAAAGCCCGGGAATTGCTCACTCAGGTAAAAATCGATGCGGGAGAAATCATCCTGGTAACCGACCGCGCCAGCCCGCTGGCGGTCAGTACTGCGCGAAAATTATCCAATGATGCGCTGCACGTATCCGTACTCGAAGTCGCCCCTGAAAGTGATTTATCTCAAAGCGCCCTGCTTGAAAGCATCGCTTTATCCGGTCGCGGTGGGTACATACGTATGACGCCGGATGATGAAGACATAAACCTGCTCAACCAGTCACTTAAAGCATGGCTTTCACAGAGCCAGAGTGAATCCAGCAAAACCCAACGCAAGACGGATCAGTGGCGCGATTTTGGGCCCTGGCTGCTGATACCCGTTTTGATTCTGTCCACCCTGGTATTTCGCCGGGGTTTGCTGGGTTTGTTGCCGATAAGCCTGCTCGCTGGTCTGTTGAGCACACCACAACCCGCGCAGGCGTTTGACTGGCTTTCTCTCTGGGAACGCGATGACCAGCGCCAAGCAAAGGCTGTTCAGGCCTATCGTGACAAGGATATGCAAACTGCCCTGCAGGGTTTTTCTCTGGACAATACAGCGACCGGTGCTTATAACCGCGGTAATGCACTGGCCAACAGCGAGCAACTCGAAGCCGCGCTTGAGGCTTACGATGAGGCAATCAGGCTACGGCCGGATTTTGAAGATGCGCGCTATAATCGCCAGATCGTTGAAGCGGCACTCGCCCAAAAACAGCAACAGGAACAGGAACAGAAAAAACAGCAACAAAAAGACGATTCGCCATCCAGACCTGAAGAGGATCCGGAAAACCCGGAACCGGGAGAAAATAAGCAGCAAGGCCAGGAACCTGAACCCGACGATACGCAAAATAAATCGCAGACGGATTCAGAAGATGAAAACCAGCCATCAGAGCAAAATGCAGAAGCCGACGAAAAAGCCCCTGATCAGGATAAAGCTGGCGAGGAACAACAACCGGGCGAAATTTCTGAGTCAGATCAACCCCCTCCGGAAGAAACGCCAACCGGTGTAAAAGAGACATCGGGGCCCATGGACGAAGATGCTCAGGCACTGGAACTCATGCTACGACAGGTTCCGGACGACCCGGGCGCTCTGTTGCGCCGTAAGTTTAAATATCAGTATCAGAACCAACAACCATGAGAATCAAAATAGTATTTTTGCTTTTACTCAGCTGGGCGGTAATTTCTGTACCCGCGTACGCCGGCCTTTCCGCTACGCTGGACAGTTATCAGACCAGCCTCGACAGACCGGTGCGCCTGACTCTTGTAAGCGATCAGCAAAAGGCTATGGATAAGCTCGACCTGTCCCCACTGGAGAAAGATTTCAAGATCATCGGGCAAAGCAGCAGTTCTCAGATTTCAATGCGCAATGGAACGGTCTCTACGGAGGCGCAGCTTTTCCTTGATTTGCTGCCCCGGCGCGAAGGAGAACTGACGGTGCCCGCCCTCAGCGCCGGCGGCGAACAAACCACCCCGCTGGTTTTGAAAGTAAGCGCCGTAAGCACAGCAACAAACCTGCCTCAGCAGAACGGGCAGGCGCCCGGTTTGCTGGTTGAGACCTTATGGGAAAACCCCGGCAAAGCCTATGTGCAAAGCCAGCTCAACCTGATTGTCCGAATCTATCACCAGGGAAATTTACTCGAAGCCGCACTGGATGAACCACGGCCAATGGATACGCTGGTCAAGCGCATCGGAGACGATTTGCAGGGTGCCAGTAGCAAGGGGGGCATTCAGTATCAAACTATTGAACGCCATTACGCCCTGTTTCCACAAAAAAGCGGCACCCTGACGATACCACCTATCGCGATGCAGGCGCGCGTCCCTGCTTCCAGCCGGCAAAACAATCAACGCTTTGGCTACGACCCCTTTTCCCGGGGAAGTCAAATCACGCTAAGCAGCAAACCCCTGTTAAAAGAGATTCTCCCACCCGCAGATAGTTTTACCGGCCACACCTGGTTACCCTCCGACAGGGTCACCCTCAGCCGCAGCGGGTTGCCTGAAGCACCCATCAAGCGGGGTGATGCAATCAATATGCAAATTGATCTATCCGCCCTGGGCCTCAGTGGAACGCAGTTACCCGAAGTACAGATACCGGGTTCAGATACACGATTTAAACTCTATCCGGATCAGCCCTCATACGCGGACAAAAGCCCTGACGGTCAAATAATCGAAGGTACGCGCAGCCAGACCTTCGTAATTATTGCTTCAGAAGCAGGCACACTGAAGATTCCGAAAATTGAAGTGGCCTGGTGGGACAGGCAAAACGATCGTCAGCAAACTGCCAGCCTTTCGGCGGCAGCGATTGAGGTCATCGCACCGGAACCGGGTGCTCAAAAACCCATAAATGAGGCTATCGATACAAATAAGGGGCCGTCACTACCGGATATCGAAAATCCTGCCTCAGCCACAAGCACCGAAGGCCCAACCGGGGTAAATTCTGCGTGGAAATGGATTAGTCTGGCCAGTCTCAGCGGTTGGTTGCTGAGCATGGCGTACCTTTTTTACTACCGTAACTCGCAGCGCAAAAAGACCGTCGCATCACCCGTCAAACAGCAATCGGCTGATCTTCGCCCTTTGCTAAAACAAATAAAAACAGCTGCAAGTGGAAATAATGCTCAGGAAACATGGCAAGCCTTACAGGATTATGCCCGGGTACGCTGGTCTGATCTCCCGCCACAAACCCCTGAGGACTGGGGCAGGCTACTCGAGCATGCAGAAGCCGGGAATGTTATAGCCGTCCTTGATACCCATTTATTTCGTAATCAGCAGGGAGCGAACTGGAAAGGTGATGATACCTGCAACGTGCTACTACCATCACTGGTTCCTGGCACTACCAGGATGAAAAAACCAGCCCGCCGGGTCATACCCAAGATGTATCCTGCTAAGGAGGGAGTAGGGTAGAGTAGATCACACCCATTTCAGGCAATACAATTACGCAAGACTGTTTGTAATACTGTAGCCCAACACTTCGTACCACTGCAGGAAGAGCGCTCAGTATGTCCAAAGAATTTCCGATCATCGCCGTGACGGGCTCCTCAGGGGACGGCAGTACAATGCTGATCAAAGCATTTCAACATATATTCTGGCGCGAACGGGTTAAGGCCGCCTTTATTCAGGGCAACGCTTTTCATCGATTTACACGAAAGGAAATGCAACTCGAGATGGATGAAGCAAAAGCAGAAGGGAAACACCTTTCGCATTTTTCACCGGCCGGAAATGAGCTTGAAAAGCTCGATTCACTGTTCTTTCAGTATTCAGGCGTGGGGACCGGCAAGTATCGGCACTATTTACATACCAAAGAAGCAGCGGCACTTTTTGACCAGCAGCCCGGCACTTTCACTGCCTGGGAAAATATGGACCCGGATACCGATATATTGCTATACCGTGGCTTGCACGGTGCGGCGATTGACGGGGATATCGATATTGCACAATACCCTGATCTACTGATTGGGGTCGTACCCAGCGTAAACCTGGAATGGAAACGCAAAATGCAGCGCGATACCGCATCGCGCGATAAAACACGCGAAGAAGTGCAAAGCTCTATCCTGGATAGAATGCACGATTATGTACATCATATTACGCCCCAGTTTTCACGAACGCACATCAATTTCCAGTTGATCCCGCAGGTGGATACCTCTGATCCTTTTGATGAGAATCCGGAGATTTCGATTGACGAGATGGCTCTGGTAATTCATTTTCAGGATTTTGAAATACCAAATCTTGCACATTTACTCGACCTCCTCAAAGGCTCTCAGATGACCCGGCAGGACACCCTCCTGGTACCGGGCGCCGAGATGGGGCTGGCACTGGAAATTATCATCATGCCCGCCATCCGGAAACTGATCACCGAGAGCCGCAGTATTCGAGGTATTACAGACGTACCAAAAAGTCGCGGAGCAGGTGTGCTGGATATCCTGGAGCAGGAATAAACCTGAAACGAGTCTGGTTTCAGGCGACCTTCAACCCGAAAACATTCTGCAAAAAGAACAGGCCAATAAAGCAAACCAAACCGGCGGCAAAAGGTGTTGCTATCCAGCCAGCTACAATTTTTCCAAGCACCGACCACTGGATACCTGTCGTACCTTGCAGAATAGATATGCCTACAATCGCACCCACCACTGCCTGAGAACTTGAAACCGGCACCAGCGGAATAGTCGGCAGGCCGTGACCAGCCAGCCAGGCTTCCAGCCCACGCGAAGCAAAAATGAAAAGCACGATCGAATGCGATAGCACTGTAATAAAAGCCGCGGTGGGTGAAAGTCTGCCCAAATTGTCCCCTACTGTCATCATCACACCCTTTGAATAGGTAAATACCCCGAGCGAGATCGCCAACCCACCGAGTAAAAATAATTGTTGCGTGGAAGAAAAGCGCCAGGTTCCCATTACAATATCCGGGAAGGGCTGCGCCGGGATAAACACCCCCACCACGTTAGCAATATTATTTGCCCCCAGAGAGTACGCACCAAAGGCTCCCACCAAAAGCAGCGCCACACGCATGTAGGCATCCCCCGCGATCATATGCACTTTAGCGCGTTTACTGAGTGCTCGAAATGCTTTGAATAGAGTAACCGCGATGCAACCGGACAATACCGGGCATATTATCCAGGTACTAAGGATTTTAGTCAGTGTTCCCGCATCCGTCGGGTTGGATGAAAACAGGTTCCAGCCGATGATTGCGCCCACAATCGCCTGCGAGGTGGAAACCGGCAGGCCGGATTTGGTCATGGTATATACCGCAATCGCTGCCGAAAGCGCTGTCATAAACGCTCCCGGTAAAGCTGAAATCGCACCCAGCCTGCCCAGTGTATGGGATGCCCCGGCACCCGAAATTAATGCACCAAGAATGACAAATATGGAGCAAACAATAGCAGCTGTTTTCCAACTAACCATTCGGGTGCCCACCGCAGTACCAAACACATTAGCCGCGTCATTGGCGCCCAGAGCCCAGCCCAGAAACAGGCCGCTGGTTAGAAAAACAAGTACCAGAGGATCCACTAAACCAGGCGCTTTATGGCATAAATTGCGAGTCGATCAGCCACATCTTCTGCCATGTCTGCCACCTCATCAATTTGTTCAACAAACTCTCTTAAATGCAGCTTCTCCGCCAGCTCCAGATCGGAATCAAAAATCGCCGTTTTCAGGTTGGTACTCAAAACATCCGCTTCTTTTTCATACAGCATCACTTTATGGTTATAAGCGGGTACATCGTGCGGACTGCGGAAAAAAGCGCGCCCCCCAAGGCCCAGCTCATCCGCCGCTTTTACCACCATGGTGGTGAGTTTTCTAAAGCCTACCCTGTACTCCTTGGGAATATCCGGTTTCTCAATGGCAAAGGCCCATAAAGAACCCTCAAACTGCGACAGCAGTTGATCAACCGTTTCAATCAGGCCCAGCACATCACCCCGTGAATCCGGGATGAGGGTATTGGTATACAGCTGTTTTTCAATATCCCGGCGCAGGTGATCTGCCTCAGTCTCTAACGCGCGTACCCGCTCCAGGCGGCCCTGGAAATCTTCGTTGTACCCTTCCTTTAAATAACTACGTATCGCCAGCCGATAAATGACCGAGGTTTCAGACAGCTTATCAAAAAAGCTGTCAATTTTTTGCTCCAGCTCCCGGGTCCTGCGAAACAGGTGAAAATTTGCTTTCATTGGTTCTCCTTCACATTTGTTTAGAGCTTAGATTAGTCAACATAGAATATTCACATTGCTCTGATCCAGGGCTTTCTTGAGCAATTGACCGGGTTCGACTTCGCACGCCAGGTGGTCAAACTGATCGAGCCGACCGATCACATAGGGTGCAATGCGGCCATACTTACTCGAATCCGCTAACACAATCGCATTCTCCGTTCGGGCAAGCATCGCACGAGCCACAGCAGCCTCCCCAGAATCAAAGCTCATTACCCCGGCCACTGCATCAATACCCCCGGTGGCCAGTACAACGTGATTTGCCTGAAAAGCATCCAGTTGTAAAATGGTCATCGGCCCCAGCGTTTCGCGGTTGTCAGAGTTGTATTCACCACCCAGCAAAAATACGCTGGCCCCGTTCTCAGAGGACGATAAAACTCTGGCGACTTCTGCCGAGTTGGTAATGACAGTGAGACCGGGAATTTGAGTTGCTTCTTCAGCAAAAAACAGGGTGCTGGAACCGGTGTCAATAAACAGGGTGTCCCCGGGCGAAATCAGCTCACAGGCTTTTTGCGCGGCCAGGCGCTTGGCCCTGGCGTTTTCCCCCATCCTCAGCTGGTAGGGCCCTTCGCCTGATGGCCCGGGTAACATCGCACCACCATGAATTTTCTGAATTTTGCCTGTTTTCGAAAGCTTGTTTAAATCCCGTCGAATCGTTTCGGCAGAGGAGTTGAATTCCCTGGCGAGCTTATCGACACTGATACGGCCTTCCTGTCGAATCGTATCGAAAATCCTGGATCGCCTCTCTTTCGGTTTCATGCGTGAATCGTATCACTATACTGCCTGTTCAGGCATTTATTTTACACTTATTAGCATATATAGACACTATTTTACCCAATAAGTTGACCATACGGTCACCATTCACCAGGCTGATCAACGTTATCTCTACAGAA
>JAAELZ010000128.1 GCA_024226105.1 Pseudomonadota bacterium
AGCGGGATTTCGAACAGGTTTACCAGCAAGATATGCAGCCTTTTATCGCGCTCAAGGACAAACTGGGTGCGGTGATGACGGCGCACATTGAATTCCCAAATATCGATACGGCACTGCCGACGTTTTCCAAATACTGGTTGCGGGACGTACTTCGCAAACAGATTGGTTTTTCGGGACTCATTTTCAGCGATGACCTGACCATGCATGGCGCATTGGTCGGCGGTAATATTGTGGAGCGCGCTGGTCTGGCGATAAGCGCAGGTTGCGATATGGTGCTGGTGTGCAACGATCATGCTGCCATGGATGAACTGCTGGCGGCGAAAAGATGTACTGCTTCAATCGAAAGCCAGAAACGGGTTACACACATGAAGGCGAGGCCTGTTGCCAGGCAATCCGTTGCGGTTAAAGAGCAAACCGCAAAGCAACTAGCCACTTTAGTTTAGGAGGCTGCTGCATAGGAGCCCAAAATCACAGCGCAACAATAATTACCAAAAACCATTGGTCTCAACCCACAGCTTATATATAATCGCCTCCCTGTAAAAGTGGCAGCCTGGGTCATGCGGGAAAGAAAGCCGCAAAATCAGATGAAAATACGACCTTTAAAATTGGAGAGCTGGCAGAGTGGTCGAAAAAATCGTACGGAACGATTTTTCACGAGCGAAGCGAGCCCGAAGGGTGAGATCCAGGATGGGTCGAATAAAGCGGCGGGTTGAGCCGCATGGTGATTGAAGCCATAGAATCAACTGACAATATGACCTTTACAAATGGAGAGCTGGCAGAGTGGTCGAATGCGGCGGTCTTGAAAACCGTTGACTGTAACAGGTCCGGGGGTTCGAATCCCTCGCTCTCCGCCATATACTATAGATAACCTGCTGATTAACAGCAGGTTTTTCTGTTTATGGCATGCAGG
>JAAELZ010000129.1 GCA_024226105.1 Pseudomonadota bacterium
ATACGCAAAGCGTTTGAGCCGGGTTTATTTTCTGGCCACCACAGAAGCACATTACACCCTGTCCAACTGAGGAATTCTGGTTAAACGGACGCTGACTATCTTTTCCCTTTTGTCCCTGTGTTATGTAGATATATCAAAGAGTTGGTTTTCACTCCCGACCAAAGAATCTGACTTCTTTAACGGTTTTTTCGTCACTTCTTTTTTGAAGCTTTTTTGGTTCGTCTCCGCCGGGGATACAGGGCATGCGCAAAAAACAGGAATTCTGCCGCTGCTTTACCGCGCGGATCGAGTTCAAATATGGCCATGCCTTCACTGAATGAACGTCTAAAACCAAGGCGTTGGCTAAGTAATTTAGTTACGACTGTAATACCGGGAAGTTGCTTTAACACTATCAGAGTCTCGCGCGTTTCCTTAACAGCATGGTGGGTATCCGCTCGATTCACAAATACGATGATTTCCAGATTTGGCCTGGTATCGAGTAAATCGAGTATTTTCAGAAACCGCTGTAAGGACCACACATCTGATTGGCTGGGCAGGACCGGTATAACGATTCGATCCGCAACTTTATAGGCCGTTTTCGCCGCACTCATATTTGAATTACCGATATCTACCAGTACTTCAGTATGGGTTTTATTTGCCTCGATTAATTTCTCCTGCACCCGCGTTCTGGGCGATAATACTTTCAGCGCCGGTTGCTGATTATCTTCCGCCCTGCACTCAGCCGTATCGGCCAGGGTCTGCTGAGGATCAAGATCAAATATGGCCGTGGTGAAATTCTGTGTCAGCAACCAGACAGCAAGATTGAATGAAGTCGTGCTTTTACCCGATCCGCCTTTGAGGCTACCGATAACCGTAATCATAATGAATTCCTGTGGGAAGAGCGGACTATATCTGGGCGAAGCAGATTATGACTGAAAATTTCGCCATCAAGGCACCCTGAAGAATCAATATTGGGCACGTGAGCACCACTATTGAGTAGAATGATAGCGCCGAGGACGGGTTTTTTAGGTGTGAGATGTGAGTTCATGATTTGATCTGTGCTTCCCTAACCGTTAATCAAAAACGGCTCCTTACAGAGCCGTTCGTCATGACAGAATCTAACGGCACTCTACCGGTTGCTTGGCGCGACGTTCTTCGCGGCTGCGCTGATATTGCTGATATTCAGGTGTTTCCGACATGCGACGGCCGCGATTACCGTAGCGTCGTGAATCGCCCTGGCGGGAACCCTGATAACGTCCTTCATTGCCGTAACGGCTGCGCTCATCGTAGCGACGAGCAGGACGATCAGAATCAATGCCATAACGGCGCTGGTCTCCACGATAACGGTAGTCGTTGTCATAGCGGCCGTCGTAACGGCTGTCAGCATCAAAATCCATATTCATGTCGAAATTGAAATCGCCGCGCCCATCGCCAAAGAAATCGCCATCAAATTCATCAAAAAAATAGTCGTTGCTATCATCGTCAAAATAGCGGTAGCGCCAGTAATTAGGCTCCCATTCGTCGTATCGTCTCCAGCGATCACGGCCGTAGCCTCGTCCATCCCGATTGTTGTAACGATAATAATCATCGTCATTGTCCCACATATCAAATGGGCCGCTAAAAAAATCAGCGTTAGCGGTTGATGAAAGCCCCAGAATAGCGGCGGCCAGCGTGTAACTCATTAGATGTTTCAGTTTCATGGTATTTGTCTCTTTGTGGTTCGTTGTTAGCGGCGGCGGTCGTCAGGTATGCGGCGATTACTACCATCATAGCGTTGAGAATAATTCCTCCAGTAATTATCATTATAGCGGTCATTATAAGCTTCTGAGCGGCGCCCATCATCATAGCGATCACCATAGCCCGAGCGGCGACCTTCATCGTAGGGGGCAAAGCGATCGTTATAACGTGAAGTGGGGCGATCATAATCCCGGCTATAGCGACGCCGGTCTCCTCCACGATAGCGATAATCATTATCGTAGTCACCATCAAAGCGCGAATCCGTATCAAAATCCATATTCATATCGAAATTGAAATCACCGCGTCCGTCACCAAAGAAATCACCGTCGAACTCGTCGAAAAAATAATCATCGCTATCGTCGTCGAAATAGCGGTAGCGCCAGTAATTTGGCTCCCACTCATCATAGCGTCTCCAACGATCACGTCCGTAACCCCGGCCACCTCTGTCGTATCGGTAATAGTCATCATCGTCCATCCAGTCGAATGGGCTGCTGAAAAAATCAGCATTGGCATTCGATGAGAGCCCCAGCAAAGTAGCCGTCAATACGTAAATCAGGAGTGCTTTTAGCTTCATGGTGTTTTCCTATTAATTGTCTAACTTATCTA
>JAAELZ010000130.1 GCA_024226105.1 Pseudomonadota bacterium
CCTGACATGCGCCATCAACTTGCCGCGCCTTGATTCAACGCAAACCATCTGGCCCGCGTCCAGCCCCAGTTGTTGCAGATCGTCCGGATGTATATCTATCATAGGCACAGGTTCAATTTCATTTAACACCCTGGCACGGCGCGTCATGGCGCCGGTATGCCAGTGCTCAAGCAATCTGCCGGTAATGAGCACAAAAGGGAAATCCGTATTCGGCTGTTCATCGGCTGGAATCAGGCGTGCTGGCACCAGGCGGGCTTTTCCGCTTTCGGTCGGGAAGCGATCAATAAATACCACGCCCTGGCCAGAATCCTTTTCATCTGCACAGGGATATGTCACTGAATCCTGCGCTTCGACCCGATCCCAGGAGATACCGGAGATGCTCGGCATCAGGCTGCGCATTTCTTCAAACACTTCGGGCAGGCTTTGATTAAACGCGCGATGCCCCATGCGTATGCCAATTTGCTGGGTAATCCAGCTGTCGGGCATAGCCTCTCCGGGCGGCTCCACCGCCTGACGGCCTTTTTGTACGCGCCGGTCGGTATTGGTTACCGTGCCGGTTTTTTCCGGCCAGGCAGCTGCCGGTAATACCACATCCGCAAATGCCGCCGTTTCCGTGAGGAAAATGTCCTGCACCACAAGATGTTCAAGTTTCGCCAGCGCGGCACGGGTTTCATTCAAATTTGGGTCCGACATTGCCGGATTCTCGCCCATGATATACATGCCCCTGATAGTGCCCGCATGAATGGCGTGCATAATTTCAACGACCGTCAGTCCGGGCTTTGTATCAAGAACCGTTTTCCAGGCTGTTTCAAACTTTTTTTGTGCCTTTTCGTTGTCTACGCGCTGATAATCAGGATACATCATCGGGATCAGGCCGGCATCCGAAGCACCCTGCACATTATTTTGCCCCCGCAAGGGGTGCAGGCCGGAACCGGGCCGGCCAATTTGGCCGCAAAGCATACACAGGCTGATCAGGCACCGTACATTGTCGGTGCCGTGAATGTGTTGCGAGACACCCATGCCCCAGAAAATAATGGCATTTTCCGCCCCGGCGTACAAACGCGCTACCTGGCGGATTTTCTCAGCCGGTATTCCGCAAACTGGCGCCATGTTTTCCGGCGAAAAATCGGCCACATTTTGCCTGATAAGTTCAAAATCTGTGGTGCGCTGCTCGATAAAATCTTCATCGATCAGCTGCTCGTCAATGATGGTAAAAAGCAAAGCGTTGAGCAGCGCTACATCCGAATCCGGCTTGAATTGCAGAAAATGGTCTGCCACTACCGCCAGTTCGATGCGCCGGGGGTCAATCACCACCAGCGTTTTTCCTGCCTGCTGCTGCTGCTTGATAAAGGTCGCTGCCACAGGATGATTGCTGGTGGTGTTCGAACCAATGACCAGAATCAAATCGGCATACTGCACATCCTCTACCTGATTGGAAACCCCGCCTGAACCGACGCCTTCGAGCAGGGCGGCGACGCTGGAGGCATGACAAAGACGTGTACAATGATCAACATTGTTGTTGCCAAATAC
This sequence comes from Pseudomonadota bacterium, assembly GCA_024226105.1. Classification (GTDB taxonomy): domain Bacteria; phylum Pseudomonadota; class Gammaproteobacteria; order Arenicellales; family Poriferihabitantaceae; genus JAAELZ01. Next base: position 1,531 of record JAAELZ010000130.1, read on the forward strand.
CGTACGCACCAGCTTCTGAAACAAATAGGCTTCTTCGTTGCTGCCCTTGGCTGAACCAAAACCGGCAAGCGATTCGAAACCGATATTTTCCCGCAGAGCCAGCAGTGAATCGGCCGCAAAATCCAGCGCCTCATCCCAGCTCACTTCACGAAACATTTTGCCGGGGTCGGAAGGGTCAAAGAACTCGTTCAAGCCTTTTGGAACATCCGTGCGTCGGATCAACGGCCGCGTTAATCGCTCCGGATGGTGAACATAGTCAAAACCATAGCGCCCTTTAACACACAGTCGGTTGTGATTCGCCGGGCCATCGCGACCATCTACCTTCACAATACGTCCATCCCTGACATGATAGGTCAACTGGCAGCCCACGCCGCAGTATGGGCACACCGAATTGATCTGTTTATCCGCTTCGAGTAAATCGACTTCCCCTTTGTTACTGAGCGCGCCGGTGGGGCAGGCCTGCACGCATTCTCCGCATGCCACGCATCGACTATCACCCAGGGGATCATGCAGATCAAACACAACCTGCGCATTGCCGCCGCGATTCGAGATGCCGATAATATCGTTGACCTGTACTTCGCGACAGGCACGCACGCAACGCGTGCACAAGATACAGGCATCCGGGTTAAAATCTATCGCTGGATGGCTATTGTCACTGCACTGGCCGGGTTGATATAACCCCGGCTCTGAATTGCCCCCCACCCTGGCCTGCCAGTGCCTGAGTTCATCATTACGGGTATACACTTCGCCGCTCAACGTGGTTTCCAGCAGGTCCAGCACTCCCGATTGCGCGCGTTTTGCCCTTTGCGAATTGGTATGAACAACCATGCCCTCGGTTGGCTCGCGCCGACACGACGGGGCCAGCGTACGCTCACCTTCGATTTCAACTACACAGGCACGGCAATTGCCGTCGGCTCGCTGATCCGGGTGGTAGCACAAGTGCGGGACGTCCAGTTCCAGGCGTTTACACACGTCCAGCAGGCTTTCGTCTGCGCTGGCCTCAACCTGCTTTCCATTTAACTCAAAGCGAATATCACTCATCGGGGCCACCTATCTC
>JAAELZ010000131.1 GCA_024226105.1 Pseudomonadota bacterium
TGAAAAGGAAATTGGCAATTTATTCCCACAAATAAAATCGGAAATACTCAGCCGGCCGCGTGATATCCGGCAGTTCAAACTCGATTGCGCGAAAATGTTACAACGTGTGCGGGATCAGCTTATTGTTCAGCCTGAACCCGATCAATTTACCGCCAAGTTGCGGCCCGGCGGTTTGTTTGAGCTTGAATACATGGTGTCCTGCCTGTCGGTCCTGGCCTGTGTCGAAAATCCGGCTTTGGCGCATAAAAGTTATGATGAGATCGTGGAGGAACTGGCGCGTCAGCACGCGGGCCTGTCCGGGGCTTTGCTCTGTTTACGTACACTGCAACTGGAAATTCGCCTGTTCGGGCATGATGATATGCGTTTTTCTGAACTTCCAGACCCCGTTTTAAGGCATTTGTTAAGTGCAATGAATTGTCGGGATATACCGGAACTGGTGGACGAAATTGAAAAAGCATTGAAGACCTGTGATGCATTGATCAGCGACTTCTTTTCTGAAATAGACTGGTCCGATGTGCCCGACTGGAAAGAAACCCGGGTAGAGTGGTTATGAAAAAAGGTTATTACTTTCCGGTCATTGCGAGCGTAGCGTGGCAATCTAAATGCGTCTGGTACCCGGTGGACATATGCATGTAGAATGCCGCGTTGCTTCGCGCCTCGCAAAGACAGGATTATTTTTGTGAGCCGCCAGCAAAACCACGACGTAATTATCATCGGTGCCGGTGCCGCCGGCCTGATGTGCGCCATTGAAGCGGGAAAGCGCGGGCGCAAAGTGGTGGTGCTCGACAAGGCCAGAAAGCTCGCACCCAAAATTTTGATCTCAGGCGGCGGCCGCTGTAACTTCACCAACCTCTACATAGAACCCGGCGCCTATTTGTCGGCCAATCCGCATTTTTGTAAATCGGCATTGGCCCGATTTACGCAGTGGGATTTCATCGCATTAATGGATAAACACGGTTTAAGCTGGCAGGAAAAAACCCTGGGGCAGTTGTTTTGTGATGATAAATCCCCGGCGGTAGTGTCGATGCTGGAAAAAGAATGTGCTGAAAATGGGGTGGAGATCGTACTGGATTGTGAAGTGTTCTCGGTCGAGCGGAATGCCGGGTATACGGTTTCTACAACAGGCCGTAGTTACCAGGGTGAAGCACTGGTGATCGCATCGGGCGGGCCATCAGTGCCGCGTATGGGTTCCACAGATTTTGGCGTGCAAATTGCTCGCCAGTTCGGGCTTAAATCCATCCCGTTTAAACCCGCGCTGGTGCCTTTTACCTTTACTCAGAAAGATATAAGTCGCCATTTTCAGGATTTGTCAGGCATTTCAGTAGAAGCCACTGTCAGTTGCAACGGAAAAAGCTTTCGCGAGAGTATACTCATTACACATCGTGGAATCAGCGGGCCGGCGTGCTTACAGATATCTTCCTATTGGCGTAAAGGTGACTATATTGAAATTAATCTATTGCCCGATCTGGACGCGGAGGCCTGGTTGCTCGGTTTACAGCAAACACGTGGCAAAGCAAGCTTAAAATCGGTGCTTTCAGAAAAGTTCTCCAGGCGCCTGGCAACACGTCTTGCCGAAACCCTGCTGGATAGTCCGCTGGCGGACAAAACCCTGGGTGAAATAAATCAGCGTACGCTAAAGGATTTCGCTTCACGTCTGAACAACTGGAAACTAGGCCCTTCGGGAACAGAAGGCATGCGTACCGCGGAAGTTTCGCTTGGCGGTGTCGATACCAACGAGCTTTCATCCAAAACCATGCAGGCCCGAAATGTTCCGGGCCTGTATTTTGTTGGCGAAACTATCGACGTCACCGGCTGGTTAGGGGGTTACAACTTCCAATGGGCCTGGGCTTCGGGCTGGGTGGCCGGACAGGTGGTTTAGAAGCATATTTCAGTATTAGAAATTATGCAGGCAAGCCTTCGTAATCATCCAGCCGGTCTTTTAAAAATGGAAATTCCCTGGCGCGGGTAATTTCGTTCATATCAAGGTTAAGATATCTGAAGTCTTCGCTATTTTTTTCAAAGGCCTCGCAGGGGTGTTCCTCGTCCATCCATGGCGGGCAAAGAATGGATTGTCCATAGTCTTCTCCCGCACGATTGAGGCTGAGCAGATACACCTGGTTCTCCATTGCACGGGTGATCGCGAACGGGTGCCAGCTGGTAAAAGATTCATCACGAAAATAGGCACCGCAGTGCAGAATTATCTCGGTCTCGTGTTTTGTCGCAAGGGTTTGACATAAGCCGGAGAAACGAATGTCGTAGCATATGATGGGTGCAATGCGGATACCTCGATGCTCAAACACCAGTACATTCTGCCCGCGTCTAAAGTAGTCTTTTTCCATTGATGCACCATAGTGGGCGATATGCAGCTTTTCGTAGACGCCAAGCAGTTGCCCGTCAGGACCAACCGCCGCCTGGCAAATTGTATACTGTTTATTTTGGCGCCCCGGGTAGCCGTAGACTACAGTAACGCCATATTCCTTAGCTATTTTGCTAAAAACCTGAAACGAAGCGCCAAAGTCAGTTTCTGCCAGGCCATTTAGCTGGTCAAAGGTATCTCGGGCATAATCAACACTCGACAACTCCGGCAGGATGACCAGATCAGCGGGCTTTTCGGATAAGTGAGCACGAATTTTCTCGGCCGTTTTTTGCAGGTGCAGATCACGTTCATCTACGGTTGTAACTACCGGTATTTTTAGCTGACAGGCCAGCAGGCGCAATATGTTTGTAGTGTTATTGATCATGGTTTTCGTTATAGCAGTGGGCTCATCAGGCGCAATATGTTTTCCAGTAAACGGGTAGACGCAGGGCGGTTTGCCCAGAGTTCCGGGTTCAGTGCTAAAGAATCTTCAATGTAACTTTGTTGTAGTTGGCGCAAATCATTTGCGAATTGCACATCGTAAACGAACAGCGACAGCTCGTAATTCAGCCATAAGCTACGCATGTCGAGATTGACAGTACCAAACATTGATACGTGTCCGTCTACTACCACGGACTTAGTATGCAACAGCCCGGCCTGATACTGGAAAATATGTATTCCGGCTTCCAGCAAATGATCGAAGTACGAACGACTGGCATAGCGGGTTAAAAAAGAATCGACTTTCTCCGGTACGATGATCGAGACCTCAACGCCCCGACCGGCTGCTCCGCGCAGGGCTTTGAGCAAGGAATCATCCGGGACCAGGTAGGGGGTGGTTAATACCAGTTCCTTTTGTGCAGAGTTAATTAGCCCCAGAAACATCTGCAACAAGCCTTCATCCTCTATCGCCGGGCCGGAAGGAATCACCTGTATATCCGCCTCGCCCTCAGGTTCAACAAGTTGCAAACCATTCTCCGGGATAAGATCTTTAACAGACTCACCCGTCTCTACCGCCCAATCCCCGATTAAAACGGCAGCCAGCGGGATAATGACCGTACCTTTGAGGCGCACCATGGCATCTACCCACTCGCCTACGCCTGAATCCTGTTTAAAATAACGGGGGTCGACCAGGTTCATACTACCCGTCCAGGCTACATTTGCATCGACTACGATTATCTTGCGATGCATGCGTAAATCCGTGCGGCCGACAAAAGTACGAAACAGGCTTACCGGTAAGGCAGCTTCAAGTTGTACCCCGGCAGCCCTGAGTTTGTCCGGCTGTTCACTCTTCCACCACGGTCGTGCACCCAGGGCATCAATTAGCAGCCGGCAACGTACACCACGTTTAGACGCCCTAATAACGGCGTCCAGCACCTCATCAGCTGCGCCTCCTTCGTTCCAGATATAAAACTCCATCAGCAGGCTTTTTTGTGCCTGATCTATATCTCTGCGGATACCATTCAGTATTTTCTGCGTATCTGAAATAATTTCACAAAAATTACCCCTGACTGTCGGCATTCCAACCAGGTTTCGCCCCAAGCGGCCCAGAGACTCAATTGCCGGTGCATGACGCGACCAGTTTATATCAGCGATTCCCTCGGCAAGCACAAGTTTCCGAAGGGGTTTGTAATCTGCACGCGCTCTGTCGATACGGCGCGTGCGTTCATCACCCACTCTGCGCTCACCAATCATCAGGTAAATCAGTGCGCCACCATAGGGTATGGCGGCTACCAGCATTAGCCAGGCGAGCGCCACGCCCGTGGCTGGCCGTTTCATGATAACCCTGATCACAATGCCGAATACGATCAGCAGATGGAGTAGTTCCAGTAGCACGGCGGGGTAGTTTAAGAGTGTCATCTCCAGGTACTATTTTTTAGTGGCAAAAGGGTCTTTAAGCCTTATTCTTTCATAATAAGCCGGCGAATGATATTTTCTAATCGTGCCGTGCTGAGTATTTCACCAACAATTCAAAATAACTTGCCCGGTGGTTGAGTAAGTTTTTTCAATATGAGTAGAAAAACAATAGGACAAGTGTGAACTAAGCAGGCATTATTCAGCTATTTTCGACTCATGAATTTACGCCAGCAACATATCGAGCGCCTTTCCAGTACCACATTTGATGTGCTGATCGTGGGCAGTGGCATTAATGGGGCCGTTTCAGCGGCTGCACTGGCTGCTCACGGTGTCAAGGTAGGCCTGATTGATGCGCGGGATTTTGCGGGGTTTACCAGCCAGCAATCTTCCAACCTTATCTGGGGAGGTATCAAATACCTTGAGACTTATGAGTTCGCGCTAGTGTCGAAATTATGCAAGGCGCGCAATACACTGATTAAGCATTATCCGTCTGCGGTTGAGGAAATTCGGTTTTTAACTTCAATTCCTGATTCCTTTCGCCGCCACCCGCGCCTGGTGTGGGTCGGTGCGTGGTTATACTGGCTCATGGGTAGAGGGGTCACAAAAAAGCCAGCCTATTTGTCTGCCCGTAAACTGGAACAGCAGGAGCCGGTTATCGACACCACAATCTGTAGGGGTGGTATCGAATACTCTGATGCGTATCTGCATGATAATGATGCGCGTTTTGTGTTCAATTTTGTGCGTAGTGCAATTGATAAGGGCTGTGTCGCAGTCAATTACCTTTCCGCAACAAAAGCTGAACTGGGCTCAGACGGGCTTTGGTCGCTTGAGCTGAAAGATCAGCTGAATGGGAATACATTTAGCATTCGTAGCCGGGTTATCATCAACGCAGCGGGTGCATTTGTTGATGATTTTAATGCGGCAAACGAGATTAAAACGCGCTATAAACATATTTTCTCCAAAGGTATTCACCTGATCGTACCGAGAATCACCAAAAGCAATCGGGTGCTGGCTTTTTTCGCCGATGACGGGCGTTTATTTTTTGCCATTCCTATGGGTAATCGCACCTGTATTGGTACTACAGATACTCCGGTTAGCGATCCCAATACTCCGATTACAGAGCAGGACCGGGATTTTGTGCTGGACAATATTAATGCGCGGCTTGACCTCAAACGCCCGCTTACGCGGAAAGACATTATTGCCGAACGCTGCGGCGTGCGGCCTCTGGCGGTTGAAAATGAGACCGATACCCAGGTCGATTTCCTGCAGTTATCGCGCAAGCATGTTATTGAGCTGGCCCCTGGTAAGCCGTATATAAGTATTTTTGGGGGTAAATTGACGGACTGCCTGAATGTGGGCGATGAGGTTTATGATCAGCTAGTCGAGATGGGTATTAAAAAACCGTCCGGGCAGGGCGTGGATGAGCCTCGTTGGTATGGCGAGCCCGATCAGGCGCAGTATTCCCGTTATTGTGAGCGCGCAATTGCCCTGTCACTGGACAAAATTAAGTTGCCCGATTCAAACGAATCGCTTTTAACGCGTTTGTGGCGGCGCTATGGCCTGGATGCCTTTTCGATGCTTGATCGGGTTGAACAAAATCCGGCTGAGGCCGGGTCGGTGATAGAAGGCGCGGCTTTGTATCGTTGCGAACTCGTTCATCTTGCGGAAAAAGAAATGCCCGTTACGCTGGAAGACTTGTTTCATCGACGTACAAAAATAGGATTAGTGACACCGCGTGATAAATTGAAAACCAGCGAGGGAACAAAGGAGGTTTGTCGTGTCGTATTTGGCGACCTGGCCGAGGAAAAATTTGAAGCCTATTTTAAGCAATACCAGTGAACCTCCTGTTACCGGTTATTATTGTTTTTTTTTAACCCCTAATTCGGGCAATATCTACCGGGACAAAGATTTTGTGCGAAAACCATGCAGGAGAAAATTCCGTGAAACCATGTTTACTTAGCATAGACCAGGGGACGACCAGTTCCAGGGCGATGTTGTTTGATGAAAATGGCCGGGCTCTCTATACCGCGCAGCAGGAGTTCAAACAGTACTTTCCGCATGATGGCTGGGTTGAACATGACCCGGAAGAAATCTGGAGCGGTATACAAACGGTTATAGGAAAAGCGATAAAACAGGCGTCACACGAAGAACTTAAGATTGCGGCTGCGGGCATTACCAATCAACGGGAAACAACCGTTATCTGGAATCGGAAAACAGGCAAACCGTTATACAATGCCATTGTCTGGCAGGACCGGCGCACCGCAGAGAGGTGCAATACGTTTCGCGTTATGGGACATCAAGCTACGGTTACGCAGAAAACGGGCCTGTTGCTCGATCCGTATTTCTCGGCCAGCAAGATTGCCTGGGTGCTGGATAATGTTGAAGGTGCGAGAGTGCAGGCTGAACAGGGCGAACTCGCTTTTGGCACCATCGATTGTTTTCTAATCTGGCGCCTGACGGCTGGTAGAGTCCATGCTACGGACGCGAGCAATGCCTCACGCACCATGTTATTTAACATACACGACCAATCCTGGGACCAGGCATTGCTTAAGCTGTTCGATATTCCGGGCAGTATGTTACCCGAGGTGTTTGATTGCGCCGCAGATTATGGTTTTATCGACAAAAAATTGTTTGCGCAGGAAATACCGATAGCAGGCGTTGCGGGCGATCAGCAATCCGCGCTGATAGGGCAGGCCTGCTTCCAGCCGGGCATGCTGAAAAGCACCTACGGTACGGGCTGCTTTCTGGTGATGAACACCGGTGAGCAAGCTGTATTATCACAAAATAAGCTGTTAACTACGGTGGCTTATCGTCTGAATGGGGTGACTCACTATGCGCTTGAAGGCTCAATTTTTATTGCGGGTGCGGCCATTCAGTGGCTTAGAGATGGTCTTGGAATTATCCAGTCGGCACGCGAGACAGAGGCACTCGTTGCCGATACCAACGGTAACAATGGTGTGTACATGGTGCCGGCCTTTACCGGTTTGGGGGCGCCGCATTGGGATGCAGATGCCAGGGGCGCAGTATTTGGTATAACCCGGGACACGGGCGTGTCAGATTTCGTGCGGGCGGCGCTGGAATCGGTCTGTTATCAAACCGTCGACTTGCTTGGCGCGATGCAGCGTGATGCTATTGCGCCCGGTGAATTGCGAGTGGATGGCGGTATGGTAAGCAATGACTGGTTGTGCCAGTTTTTGGCAAATGTGCTAAACGTGCCAGTCACCCGGCCGGTGCAAACAGAAACCACGGCATTGGGTGCGGCTTATTTGGCGGGCTTGCAAGTGGGTATTTTTGATTCAGTTGAAAATATTGAAAAGCGTTGGCAAATTGATGAAAAGTTTCTACCCCTAATGCAGCAATCTACCCGCGCTGGTCTGTTAAAAGGCTGGAACAGGGCCGTTTCCAGGGTTTTGCTGAAGTGAGTTTGATATCGGGTGAAAAGTTGAACCCCTGATCCTTATTTGGCCCGTTTTTGACCCGCGAGTTTTTCAACCGTTGAGAGTGGGGTGCGCGGTAAACCTTAGGAATCCGGGCTTTAAGAGCGTTATAAATGTGCCGGTGGTCTGCTCTTCCCCATTCATCTTGTGAAATAACCACAAAATCTTTAGCTTAAAGTGGTATCGTTATCAGGCATGTTAATAATTGGGCACGCTCCATGTTAAAGCAAAAAATAGCAAGTAAGAAAAAGTCTTTGTGGCGCACCTGTTTGCCGTATGTAGTGGGCATTTTTTCCTTGATTGGTACAACTGCTGCAGCGCAGTCATCTTCAGATATGGCTGAGGAAGAGTATGAAGCAGCGCTTAAACTGGAACCGAATCTGAATAATGGACGCACCCTGTACGGACAATGTGCCGTTTGCCATGACCCTGAAGGCTGGGGAAGGCGTAGCGGAATCTATCCGCAGATTGCGGGGCAGTTACCGAACGTGATAATCAAACAACTTGCAGATATCCGCGCCGGGAACCGTGGTAACCCAATGATGTATCCATTTGCATCTGGCAAAATTCTGAAAACAGCGCAGGATATAACTGACGTCGCAGCCTATGTCAGCCAGTTACCCATGACCTGGGATAATGGAAAGGGATCCCATAGCCGGGCCAAACGGGGAAAGCCCATTTATGAGCAATATTGCATTGACTGCCATGGAAAACAGGGTGAGGGTGATAACAAGGAACACATCCCAATGATCCAGGGGCAGCATTACGAGTATCTGATAAGGCAATTCGAATGGATACGTATCGGCCGGCGCCAAAATGCGGATGATGAAATGATCGAGCAGATCCAGAGCTTCCATTCCGGTGAGATGTATGACGTATTAAGCTATGTTTCACACCTGCCTCCGCCCGAGAATAAGCTGGCTCCAGATGACTGGATAAACCCTGACTTTCAGAAATATTCCCGAGATAGTGAGGATCAGTTTAGAAGTTCTACGCAGAAGCTGTCAATAAGAGAACAAAAAAAGGGATTACAAAAAGATTAAGCGTTTGTCATCCTGGGACGCCTCATAATAATACCTGTGGGCTAGCGCGTGCTATTGCCGCTTATTTAAATAGAGCGGTTAAAGCCGCATTTCCGGTTTTTTCCACCATTTCACGTGCTGATACACCCGAGTCGTCGGTCTGATCTGGGTTGGCACCCTGCTCAAGCAATAGCCTGACCAATTGTAGAGACTCAATTGAAATCGCTTCCATCAAAGCAGTAGTACCATCCCCGTCGCGAAGATCAATGCTGGCGCCCAGTTCGAGTAAGCGTTTTACCAGTTCTTCATCATTTGCCGAGGTAGCCAGTATCAACGCACTTGTTCCATCGCGATCGCGAAAATCAATATTGGCACCATACTCAATCAGATGGGGAACCACATTGCCGTATCCAGAATCGACGGCCAAAATCAGGGGGGTGCGATTGTCCTGATCGAGGGCGTTGGGGTCAGCACCTTTAAACAGCAGTTGCTCTATTATGTCCTCCAGTCCGTACTGAGAGGCGATCATCAGAGCATTCCACCCCGAGCGGGTACGATTTTCAAGGATGGCTCCTCGTTCCAGCAGCATCGCCATGATGCCCGAGTGTCCATTCTCTGCAGCAAAGGTTAGTGCGGTACAGCCCGCTACAGTGACTTTGTTCACATCAGCGCCACGATTTAGCAGCAGGGTAACAGTTGTGAAGTTATCCCCTTCTACTGCCATCATCAAGGCCGTTTTACCAAACTGATTGACATCATCCACCTCAATATTCTTCGTATCCAGTATCTGGTGAACGGTGTCGTCATCACCGATCAGGGCGGCAAGGCGCAATTCTTTTCCGGATGGTTCATCTGCCGCTAACAAAGGCGAGGAGTTGAGGATGAACACCAACAGTAGCGCAGGGGATAAGAGCGTTCTCATTTTCTATTGTCCAGGGATATAAACCTTATTTTACGTTTCTCTTTAGGAAGATTCTTCATTTTCCGCTTCTTCTTCTTCTTCTTCTTCGGGCTCATCGGGTTCTTCGTGCGCTATTCCCTTGTGACAATCAATACAGGTTTTGCCCTGATCCGGAGCTCGGCCGTGCCGCTTGCGTGCGATTCGGTCCTGCTCACTTAGATCCATCTGATCCCAGGCATGACAGCTGCGGCACTCGCGGGAATCCGACGCTTTCATTTTGTCCCAGACACGGTTTGCCATGTCCCAGCGGTGTGCCTCGTACTTTTCCGGGGTATCAATAGTTCCCAATATCTCGTGCATGACATCTTTGTATGCCAGAATCTTGGCTTTCATTTTTGGGAAGAATGCCTTGGGTACATGACAATCTGCGCAGGTAGCGCGTACGCCGGATGCATTCTTGTAGTGTGGGGTTGTTTTATATTCTTCCAGGTTTACCTGCATGGAATGGCACGAAGTACAAAAGTCCATTTGATTGGTGTATCCCAATCCGGCGTTAAACATAAATGTAGCCAATACACCGGCAAAAAAGATAGCGGCGATGAATAATATTGAACGTTTAGATGCCATTGAAATACCTCTACATCATCTGGTTGACAGAAATTTCACAATTTAAATATGTAAAAAAAGGCGCCACTTTCGGGCGCCTTTTGCTAACCCTGCTTAGACAAAATCAACCAAATACATCGGCTGTTATATTGTTGAACCAGGAATGTGCGTACTGCACTTCTCGCGCACGGAACTCCGCATTGAATTCTGAAGGTGTCAAGCCACCAGAACCCTCAACTTTGTTGATTTTACCGTCTTTGTAGTTGTAGACCATTGCAACTGAAATGCCATCACCCGGTGCGATCACGCTGTAGCAGGTGTTGACGTACGTCGGTTGCGGTGCATCCTTTCCACTCAGCATCGCGGCAACTGCAGCCGCGCATACCTTGGCTTCGGAGTTTGCAGCATAGCCTGATTTCGGCAGTGGGCTGGCAACGGATGAATCACCGATTACGTGGATATTTTTGTGAATGGTAGATTCAAAGGTTTTGCCTTCGACAGGGCACCAGCCTTTTTCGTTGGTGAGCCCGGCGGTAAAGGCAATCTTGCCCGCCTTCTGTGCAGGAATGATATTCACTACGTCGCCCTTGAAATTTTCGACGGTAGCGCCAACCGTATTGGTTGCAGCGTCGTAGCTATCAACTGTGCCGCCATCGGCGCCTTTGACCCACTCGATCATAGAATTGTCTGTGCCAAAACCATAATGACGCTTCCAGCCGTCAGTAAATAAGCCAAATTTGGAGAACTTGTCCTTGGGGTCAAGAATCAGCACTTTCGATTTAGGTTTATTATGTTTCAGGTAGCTGGCAATTTGAGATGCTCGCTCGTAGGGCCCAGGAGGGCAGCGGAAAGGATTGGGCGGAGCCGCAATAATAACCGTGCCACCATCATCCATAGCCTCAAGCTGTTTTCTCAGCAGTGCCGTTTGCGGGCCTGCTTTCCATGCGTGAGGGGCTGATGTTGCGGCCACTTCAGCATCGTAACCTTCGATGGTATCCCATTTGAAATCGACACCAGGTGAAACGATGCATCGGTCGTAGTTAAAACTCTGGCCACCTGCAGTTGTAACAACACGCTTGGTGGCATCAATACCCGAGACCATATCTTTGACCACATTTACGCCGTGGCCTTTCAGGCCATCATAAGTAAAACGAATAGAGGATATGTCCCGTTCACCACTCAGCACTTCGTTGCTCATGAAGCAGGTATGGTAATCCGCATTAGGCTCGATCAGGGTAACCTCGATAGAGGAATCCATCAAGCGAAGATACTTGGCTGCAGTCGCGCCGCCAATTCCGCCGCCAACTACTACAACCTTTTTGCTACCCTGTGCGATAGCAAATGGGCTGAACCCTGTTGAAGCGCATGCAACAACGGCAGCGCCACCCAGTTTTAATATTTTTCTGCGATTAAATTGATTCATTGCTCGTCCTCTTATTTTTGTCCGGCGTAATAGTGAAGAAGTTGCGTGATACTTTCATCCCCTTTTTTCTTCAGCATAGTGTTCATTTTTTTGGCCATTTTTTTGTACATTTCGCGATCACCGGAGTTGTAATCTGACAGGGTCCACTTCAGATAAGGCTGCCATTGTCCTGCCAGGATTCCCGCGTCGTCTTCTGCTGAGGAACCGCCTTCGGCGTGACATTTCTCGCAATACTTGTCATGTAGTTTTGCGCCCTTTGCAGCAAGTGCGGCATCACTTTTCTGCGTAGCAGGAGCGAATGGCTGTTGCGAGAAATAGTTGGCGAGTAATTCGATCTCCTTTTCAGAGTAACCTTTGGCGATACGCCCCATAATGGTTGAGGGAATGTCACCAGAGGCATAGCCCTGCATGTTTTCAGTAAAAAAATCTACTGAAATACCAGCAATGCTTGGGGTGGCTGGTCCGTTACTGACGCCGTTGGCGCCATGACAGCCTACACAGGTGTAGGCCAGGGCTTCTGCGCTTGGGGTATCGGCCTGGGCACTTAGCGTCAAAATCAGTCCCCCCCCTAGCAGGGCCATTTTAAGGAATGGTCGTTTTATCATGGGTTATCTCCAGTTTGATTAGATTTACGTATTTTAATGCTGGTTCTTGGAAAACCATCGCCCCAGCACGGAAATTACCTTTCCGACAGCAATACTACATTATAAGCAAGGCTTTTAACAAACAGTGCGCCCTAATATTTGCAGAGTCAATGACCATATTGATTGGCTCGATGGCTGTAGTGATAGTGTCAGTTATTGCCACTTCGCAAGCTAAAAAATGTTTTAAAATATCGTATAAACAGCAACATACAGGATGCCCGGGTTCTTCTGTAAACGCTATTGTCACGCGTGCGATTCCTCATCTACCGGGAATCTCGTTGGAAAAGCAGGAGGAAAACCCCAAAAAAAAGGTAAAAATAATTTCACAAAACTTACATGCCTGTGATTTACATATCTGCGGTTTCTGGAAGGGATCGACTTTTAGAGGATTTAAACGCCTAAAAGAAACTGTTCCAGTGCAGTGAATAGCCCTGAGCTTTCCAAAGCCCGTTGCTAGAATCAAGTCATTATGGTTGGGTTTTCTTTGTGCCGGGATTTATTTGCTGAGTTTTTGACCTGCGAGTTTTTCAACCGTTGCGAGTGAGGTGCCCCGTTTTTTCGCGATTTTCTGATATTGCGCCTTGCGCCCGGCGTTAATTTTCTTGATCAGGGCGTTGACCTCTGCAGAGGGCTTGACCGCAACCAGATAACCACTGGCAGTTTCTTTAACAAGTTTCTGCGCTTGCGCCTGATTCAGATCGAGCGCTGAGGCGTTTAAAGAAAACACGGAAAGGGCCAGCAATAAGGGCAGGGTGCGGCTAATTGCGCTTCTGAATTTGGTCATTTTCATATTCCTCTTAATCAGAACAAGTTACTGTCTGTTGATATTAATTCATCAAGGTCTTTATCAACCTTAACGCGAATTTCGTGCTCAA
>JAAELZ010000132.1 GCA_024226105.1 Pseudomonadota bacterium
AGCCCACCCAGCGTGGACCTCTCAAAAACCAATTCGCCTCCATAGGCTCTGCTAATATCAAACGCGATAGCCAGCCCCAGGCCGGAACCCTGTTTTTGCTCGTCAAGGCGCAGCCCTCTATGCCCAAGGCTATTCAGCTGGTCCTCCGGCACCCCCGGGCCATCATCTTCTATCCTGATAACCAGGGAATCTCCTGGAACAAGGCCTACCGATATCGTTTTGCGCGCCCACTTTGTTGCGTTTTCCAGAAGATTCCCAAACAATTCGCTAAGATCATCCGGCGGCACTAAAGCAAACACACGCTCCGGCACGCTGATATTCCATTCCAATCCTTCCCCTCCCGAAATTCGTTTCAGCGTACGCACAATGCCCCGGATAATTTTTTCACAATCGGTCAGTGTCGGGCGTTGTTGAGCGCCGGATCGGAGTCGGGCGCGGATGAGCTCTCGATCAACCCGTCGGCGCATGGTTTCAACCAGTTCCTCCAACCGGTTCGCACCGTCCGTGTTTCCGGCTTCACGCATCAGCATGGCCTCAGAAGTCAGCACCATGAGGGGTGTTTTAAGGCCGTGCGCAAGATCAGACGTCCATGCACGTGCGCGTTCGATAGTTTGTTCCTGAGCATCCAGCAAGCCATTTACCTCATCGACCAATGGCATCACCTCTTCGGGATAGGCCGGCTCCAGGCGAGATATCTCCCCGGCACGCACTTCCTTTACGCCACGACGCAGTGCCGTCAGCGGGGCCAGGCCTGTTCGAATCTGAATCCAGCTTGCAAGTAGTAACACCGTTACCATAACCAGGAGATAGGGCAACATGTCTGCTGCAAATTCATTACGTGCACTGCTCAGACTTTGTTTCGTTACCGCAACGGCAATTCGCAGGCGTCGCTCTCCTGCGGTGG
Organism: Pseudomonadota bacterium; assembly: GCA_024226105.1. GTDB lineage: Bacteria > Pseudomonadota > Gammaproteobacteria > Arenicellales > Poriferihabitantaceae > JAAELZ01. The sequence goes on from JAAELZ010000132.1 coordinate 905, forward strand.
ACTGAAATGTAACATGACGTTCGTGTACCAGCAGAACCTGTGCCGCCGGACCCGACACAATGTGCTTGTGAATGATGCCCGTGGCAAGTTCGTCCACCGGCAGTTCAATAACACTGTCCCAAAGCGAGCGGGAGCGTAATAGCGTAGGACGAACTTCATCTCTGATTTGCCAATAAAGCCCGCTCAGCGGCTGGTTGAAACGCGGGTCTGCCAATGGCTGATCAAACGCTATTCGCCCGGTTTCATCCAGTTCTACACTGGCCGTTATCTGATTTAGGTAAGTTTCAAGCTCCGTACCGATACGACGTTCAACGTGATGCTCAAATATCACCACCAGGCTCATTCCCGCTATTAGTAAGGCCGCAAAAATAGATATCAATGCAGCAATGTATAGTCGAAAGCGTAGCGAACGCGGCCTCATGTTACGCACCGGCTTTCTCTATAATATAACCAAAACCACGCCGTGTCTGAATCAGGCCTGCACCCAATTTCCTGCGTACGCGCCCCACCAGGACTTCAACCGCGTTTGAATCGCGTTCAAAATCCTGGACATACAATTGCTCGGTCAGTTCAAGCTGTGAAATCACCCTGCCGGCATGATGCATAAGATAACTCACCAGACGATACTCCTGAGGTGAAAGATGTATCGGCACACCTTCCAGGCTGACCTGCATCTGGCGCGTATCAAGCGATAAAAGGCCGATAGTAATTACCGGTGCCAACTGCCCGGTAGAACGGCGCACCATTCCGCGCAAGCGGGCGATGAGCTCCTGCATCTGGAAAGGTTTGGGCAGATAATCATCTGCCCCTGCATCTATCCCCTCAACGCGTTCGTGCCAATCACCTCGAGCGGTGAGAATCAAAACCGGAAAAACCTGCCCAGATTGTCGCCATTTTCTAAGTATAGACAAACCATCCATGCCCGGCAGACCAAGATCAAGCACCACCGCTGCATAAGGTTCTGTATCTCCCTTAAACCAGGCTTCCTCACCGTTCGCCTCGAGTTCAACGATGTATCCGGCCGCCGCCAGCGAGTGGGCGACCGCTTCGGCTGTGTCAGGGTCATCCTCTACCACAAGGATACGCATCAATCTTCCTCAGCGGATAATAACTTACCGGATTGAGCATCAAAATAGGCTTCCAACAATCGCCCTTTATCATCAATAATTTTGAACTCATATACCCAGCGTCCATGCTCCTGCTCGAATTCAATCTCGAGTATCTGCCCCGGAACCTGGGTCCTGACACGCTCCAGTATTTTTTCAATCGGCAACACTTCCCCGCGAGAAACCGCCCTGCGGGCACGATCATAGCTATGGTCATCATCCTCCCACTGAGACCCGTGTCCATCCGCGTGCACCGGACAGGCGACAGACAGGCCTGCAACGACAAAATACAGGGCAAAGAAGCGACAAATCGCCCTTAGCCTGTCTCCGCCGGGCAGCCTGCCAGGTTCTAGATTGTTCATAATCATTTTTGCCGGAAAACATTTGTACATTCAATAGCCTATTTAAACACCCTCAGGCTGACAAAATGCTGACAACGCCCGTTAGCAGTTAGTCAGGCATGTTTTGTTAAATTCCCTGCCATCGACTAAACGCAACTTAATCAAATGGTAGAAATTGCCATTGTGTAACACACCGATTCAAAAACCAGCTAATTAGGCACCCACATGATATTACAACGAGAGAGGACATGAACACTGCAAAAATATTTTCAAACAGCCCTCCGGCTACGCACGAGCAAATTCGGGTATGGGATTTGCCAGTACGCTTTTTTCACTGGAGTCTGGCATCTGGTTTCACTATTGCCTATCTGACAGAAGATGACCTGCTATCTGTCCACGTGTGGGCCGGATATACCTTACTCGTACTTATTTTAATTCGATTCGTTTGGGGGTTCGTGGGGAGCCGACATGCCCGATGGTCGGATTTTGTAAAAAGCCCATCGGAAATTTCCGACTATTTACGCGATACCGTTCAATTAAAGGCGAAGCGTTATCCTGGCCACAACCCTGCCGGAGGCGCAATGGTGGTTGCACTTATCAGCAGCCTCACGGCCACCATACTGTCCGGACTTGCAGTTTATGGCGGCCAGGAGCTATCAGGCCCGCTGGCTCCGTTACTCAGCGGGATATCCGCAGGATGGGCGCACCAATTAGAAGACTTCCACGAAGTTTTTGCCAACCTGACCCTTGCACTTGTATTTCTGCATCTTGCCGGCGTGGCGGTCACCAGCCTCCTGCACAGAGAGAACCTGATCAAAGCCATGATCACAGGACTTAAAAACAGGGGATCAAAATGAAAGTGAAAACTAACTACAGGAAAACGGCAACCATTATGGTCGGGCTTTTAGTAGCGAGCATCGCGCATGCCTCCGGTGAAACATCTATCAACAGCTACCGGAGCATGGGTGCCGGCCCCTTTTCTGCCAGCGCGGGTCAGACAGCCTGGATCAGGGAATACCCGGACCCCAAAGGCGCGGGGACAAGAAGTTGCGGCAGCTGTCATGGCGCTGATTTAGGCGAAGCTGGAAAACATATTAAAACCGGAAAACGTATTGAGCCTATGTCTACTTCCATAAACCCGACGCGACTTAACGACCCTGAAAAAGTCGAGAAATGGTTTCGTCGAAACTGCCGTTGGACCCTGGGGCGTGAGTGCACACCTCAGGAGAAAGGCGACTTTATTCGTTATATCAATCAATCGTAATCTTACAAACCGGAATACTCATCATGAAAAAAAC
>JAAELZ010000133.1 GCA_024226105.1 Pseudomonadota bacterium
ATGGAGAGTTTCATACCGCCTGAGTATGTCCACAGTTGCGATATCACGACCCCGTTCGTGGGCCCGCAGAACTAACTGTGAGAGCGTGGCCTGACTACGCAACCCAAGGTTCCAGCCATGAGCTGTCACCGGATGCATTCCTACCGCCGCATCACCAATTGTGCAGAAGCGTTGTGCATAAAACCGTTTTGCATGCACCGCCACTAATGGATAATGATGCCGCTCACTCACCAGCTTCATCTCGCCCAGGCGATGATTGAACCGATTCCCAAGATCGCTGGCAAAGGCCTCAGGCGATAAGCTAAGGATTTCATCAACCTGGTTGCCCGGCACGGTTATTACCACAGAGGACTGTCGATCATGCTGCGGCAGTATCGCCAGGGTGCGGCCATACTGAAATATTTCCCAGGCCGTATTGTTGTGCTCCTTAGTATGTTCAACCCGGCAAACAATCGCTGAGTGTGCAAAATCAAACATATCGGCTGAAATCCCCATCTTGCGCCTGGTCTCGGAAAAGCGGCTGTCCGCGGCGACCACCAGATTTGCGGTATAACGCTCCCCTTCTTCGAGGATAACCGACGCCCGGGAATCGGTGGCCGAAACATCACTGACAGTTTGCCCGTACAGGATCATCACGTTTTCGAGATCCTTGACCGCACGATAACAAGCCTGGCGAATGTGGTGATTGGAGATCATGTATCCCAGTGGCAGGCCTTCATCTTCCGGTGGGTCAAAATCCAGTGACAACAGTGATTCACCATCCAGAACTTTTGCTTCACGCACAAAGGATATGCTCTGCTCGGGGATCAACTGCCAGACCCCAAGTTCCAGCATGGTCTTGCGTGAAAGGTGCGTTAGGGCCAGATCACGGCCATCGTACTCGGGTTTTTCTATTTGTGCCTGTGCCTGCTTCTCAACAATCAAAACTTTCAGGTCTGAATCTCTGAGTGAGCGTGCGAATGCCAGCCCGGCGGGGCCAGCTCCCACGATAATGATGTCATAGTGCATGTTAAGAACCTGAAATGAATCGTTGAAGCTTATGTCTGTTGCATGGAACGGGCTTTGATACACATCAAACTTTGCTTTATTTCAAATTAGAGCAGATTATCTATTCTACCCATATATGAAACCACATCCGGCCAGGCAAAGCCACCGAGAAATATCGAACCCGGGATTTAAACGCTCATCGCCTTATGCAAACGTTTTATGTTCTTATGGTAGGGTAACCTCGCCCGGGCAGCAGCGACGCGCTCTGCGCTAAATTCAGCAGATATGAGTGTTTCTTCGCGCCCTGCGCGCGCGCTATCCTTTCCATCCGGTGCCACTATGCAACTGGCTCCGAAATAGTTTACTCCGTTCTCGCTGCCCGCATGGTTGGCGTAAGCGAGCCAGGCACCATTTTCAAATGCCCGGGTTGGCATCATGTTAAAAGCCACTGACCCCCATTCTTGCGTCAATGCAGTCGGAACACATACAAGCGAAGCACCCGCTTTTACTACCGCTCGAACTGCCTCGGGGAATTCTGCGTCATAACATATAAGAATCGCACAACAAACGCCATTGAGATTGAACAACGTCAACCCTGCTCCGCAGTCAAAATGATCCGATTCAAACCCCGGGGGCAATAGCAGCTTACGGTGACTGGCGATGACCTGACCCTGTTTGTCGATGCACAGCGCAGAGTTAAAAATCCGCTCGCCATCGCGTTCTGGATAACCATAGAGTATTGCCGAACCACTGGAAATGGCCAGCTTCGCGACCTGCTGCGCAAATGCACCGGTTTGAGGTTCCGCCAATTCAGCAAGTGATTCTCCTACATTGTATCCGGACATGAACAACTCAGGGCACACCACAAGATCAAGCGCCTGCTGACTCATCGCCATCGCCAACCGGCCCAGGCGTTGCTGTGGAGATAATCCGCCGCCTGCAGATTGAAATACGCCGATACGCATTGAGACTTACCTTTCCACAATCAGGATATCACGCGGGTAACGGGTCAGGTAATCACACCCTGTTTCTGTCACCACAATGGAATCACCAATACGACCACCAAGGCGCCCATCGACAGAGATACCGCCATCAACCGCAAACGTCATGCCCGCTTTGAGAATCGTTTTGTCTCCCGTTTTGAGCTCCGGCGCTTCAAGATAAGACATACCGATCGAGCGACCCGTCCGGTAACCCGTCTCGTAGCCTCGCTCTGCATAAACCTGATTCGCTGCCTGCGCTACAGATTCTGCCGTGACGCCGGGCCGTATAGCGGCAATGGCCGCCTGCTGTGCATCGATTGCAGCCTGCTGTACATCTACAGCTTCATCGCTAAGTTCCTGAATAAAAAACATGCGATCAAAACCAAGCTTATATAGCTTGAACTGCGCCATATTGCAGAAACAGAAATAAACCGGGTCGCCCTTTTCCAGTTTCCGGGTGCTGGCGCGACGATGCACCATTGAGGTGTCCGGCCCGGATTGCATAATCTGAAGATTATGGATCATAGGTGAAATAAACGCTTCCCAGCCTTTGGGTGTGAGAAATCCCGCTGCAGCGCGGGTTCCTGCCTGAATTACCGCCAACGCAGCCTCATATTCCTGCACCCCTTCGGCCAGCGCTGCCTCTGCCGCCTGCATCATCGCCGCGGCAATCGACCCGGCCTCGCGCATTACTGCAATTTCTTCCGGAGACTTGATGGTTCTCATCTCGCTTAAGGGTCTGGAAATATTTTCCAACTTCAGGTCGGGGTATTGTTCATCGAACCAGTTTCGCACAATAGCCGGTAAGGCATTTTTTTCGATACCGACTCGCCCGGGTGAATCACCCAGTACGTGCCCTAATACGTTTTCCCATCGCTTAGGACCGCTATCTTCCCAGCTTTGAATGTCTTCGACCCAGGTCATGGCTGAAACCATTTCGCTTTCCATCGCCGGCGTGATCACGGTGGGCGCCCCTTGAGAACGGACGATTAAAAATGTCGGGCGCCCAAATTCAACTGAAAGATAACCCCAAAACCCTGCCAGATAGGCAATCGAACTTTCATCTGTCAAAATAGCAATATCGATATTCTCGTCGATAAGCCTGCGTTGCAACTCTTTGCTACGATTTTTCGCCTGATCAAGCATCATTTATTTACCGGTGAAAAATAAAACGCCGATTATATAACTGCAAAACATGAAAGCACTCTGCTGTGAATTAATTCGCATCTCCCGGTCGTTTTCATCACACGACAACATTTCTCAGGGAGCAAAATAGTATCCTAAATCATTGTCGGTGTAGCCTGGTCACTGTTTTAACCTGCTTGCCCACCGGAATACTTCATTTTCTTCAAGCAATAAACAGGTTTTTATTGCTATAACTTTTTCTTATCATTACCATAAGGGTGCACTTATTGTATAATAAGCACTAACAAACCAACTATTTTGAGGAGACTCCCTATGTTAGAAATGGCCTATGCCCCGTTTTTTCTTGGCCTGTTTGGCCTGGCTTTCGCCTGGCTCATATTCCGGAAAATCCTCTCTTACCCGTCAGGCACCGGTCGTGTGGTCGAAATCGGCGAGCTTATTTACAAAGGGGCGATGATGTTCATGCGCCGTGAATACAGTTACCTGGCAATATTTGTGCTCATTGTTGCCGTCATTATATTCATCTCAGATCTCGGAAAACACACTGCGTTCGCCTTTTTACTTGGCGCAATGACGTCGGCCATAGCCGGTTATATCGGCATGGTAGCCGCTACCCGTGCCAATGTTAGAACAACCACAGCTGCACAAAATCATGGTAGCGACCAGGCACTGGTCGTGGCCTTTTTTGGTGGCTCGGTGATGGGATTAACCGTCGCTTCAATGGGTTTACTGGGGCTGGGCCTGCTTTATTTAATGTACGGCGGTGACCCACATACCGCACATGTGATTCATGGTTTTGGCATGGGGGCATCCTCGGTGGCCCTGTTCTCACGGGTAGGCGGGGGTATTTTCACCAAGAGTGCCGATGTGGGCGCGGATCTGGTGGGCAAGATAGAAGCCGGTATTCCAGAAGATGACCCGCGTAATCCGGGCGTTATCGCCGATAACGTGGGCGATAATGTGGGTGATGTTGCCGGCATGGGTTCCGATATATTCGAGTCTTATTGCGGTTCTATTATCGCGTCGATAGCAATAGCTTCGACCTTATCAGTAGCTATGCTGGATAAACTCGGCGGCCAGTCTGAACTTATGTTTTTGCCACTGGCCCTCGCTTCAGTGGGGCTGATATGCTCGATTGGTGGAATATTCATCGTCAAAATTGCTGCTAACCAGGCTCCTGATAAAACCCTGCGTATGGGCACTATCGGCGCCACCCTGCTGTTCATGGCAGCCAGTTACGTATTGATAAAATCACTTGGCGTCAGTACCAACGTCTGGTTTGCGGTTATAGCCGGCGCACTGGGTGGCATTGGTATTGGTTTGATCACCGAATATTACACCTCCTCTACCCCGGTTCTTAAAATTGCCAAACAGGGCGAGACCGGTGCTGCAACGGTTCTAATATCAGGCCTGGCCGTAGGGATGCAATCTGTCGTTCTGCCAGTTCTTATCATCGCCACCATTATCCTGGTCACCACTAATCTGGTAGGCTTATATGGTGTAGGCATTGCCGCGGTCGGCATGCTGGCAACGGTCGGCATTACCATGGCAATCGATGCTTATGGCCCGGTGGCAGACAACGCTGGCGGCATAGCTGAAATGGCGGGGCTCGGTGAAGACGTCAGAGAAATCACCGATTCCCTGGACGAACTGGGCAATACCACGGCGGCTATCGGCAAAGGTTTTGCAATTGGTGCCGCCGCACTGGCTGCGCTGGCGATTATTTCCGCCTACATTGAAACCGTCACCCAGCACAATGAAGGATTCTCGCTGGCAATCGATAACCCCAGTGTTTTAGCGGGCATGTTCATTGGCGGTATTTTCCCCTTCCTGGTGGCCTCGATCACCATGACGGCGGTGGGAGACGCAGCCTTTGAGATGATTCATGAAATTCGCCGCCAGTTTAAAGAAATCAAAGGCCTGCTTGAAGGAAAAGCCGAGCCCGACACTGAGCGATGCGTGGATATTGCAACGCGCGCAGCCCTGAAGAAAATGATTTTACCCGGGGTGTTAGCCGTGGGTGCACCCGTCGTAGTGGGCTTCGGCCTTGGTGCTGAAGCGCTCGGTGGCATGCTGGGCGGTGCGCTTATTGCCTGTGTATTGCTGGCATTGACGATGGCCAATGCCGGTGGCGCCTGGGACAATGCCAAAAAGCACGTCGAAAAAGGTAATCTGGGCGGCAAAGGCTCCGATGTGCACAGCGCAGTGGTGGTTGGGGATACCGTAGGTGATCCGTTTAAAGATACCTCCGGCCCCGCGATGAACATCCTGATCAACGTAATGGCGATTGTGAGCCTGGTGATTGCGCCGCTGCTCTAGAGGCAGCGGGGCTTTTATCCCTGCCGGCGGGACTAGAGTCCCGCTTCCTTAGCTCTCAGGTATTTTCTGGTTCTACGTAGTTGGGGTCCAGCGGATTGTGAAATACAAACTGGCGATCCCCTTCGTCGAGTTCAACATAATCCAGGGTTGCCTTGTCCAGCAGGTCCTGCGATGCAGGTGAAATAAACAGGGTTACACCGTGTTTATTGTATACAGCATCTGCATCGTGCTGCTCGTCAAAACCCATCGCGTAATCAATGCCGCCATCTTCCATTCGTTTGGCGGCAATACGCAGCCCCAGGTTCCTGGCGTCGTTCTCATTCGCCTGCAGCAGGATTTGCCTGGCGGCTGCTTCAGTGATTTTCATGTGCTGTTCTCTTTTAAAGATAAGATGTAATTAATAAATTCGGCCGCCCAGGGGTTATTTTCGGTATGGCGTTGGTGACAATAGCTTGCCAGCGCATTATTCACCACGATGCCATCAGTCTGGCCATTGACACCATACCCTCGCGTAACCTCATAGGCCATACCTGCGTCCAGTGCCGGACCTTCAAGCGTCGAATAGTGAAACTCATGGCAGCATTTCTGCTGGTGTATCTCCCGCCCTATTCCCCAAAGGTGTGATTGATAAGCCTGTATCTTTGCATAACCACGCCCGATCGGTTTTTCTGTCATTTCCACATGGGCATCGATTACCCCGACCGTATCAGCTGTTTTACCCTGGTAACTAATGTTTTTGCATAGATACATCAGGCCGCCACACTCGGCATAGACCGGTTTACCGGCTTCAACAAAGGCCCGGATTTGCGCGCGCATGCCGGTGTTTTTCTCTAAAGCCTCGAGCTGTGTTTCGGGAAAACCGCCACCTATAAACAGGGCATCAACGATTGGCAGAGACTCATCTTGCAAGGTGTCAAAATAAACCAGTTCGGCACCCAGTGACTGCATTGCCTGTAAATCATCCGGATAGTAAAAACCAAATGCGCGATCCCGTGCGATACCGATTTTGATTGATGTTTCTGAATCCACATTCAGTACAGCCTGTGCGGTGCTGATATCTGGTTTTTCCAGCGGCACTGAGCAATCCAGCAACCGCTCTATATCAACATGTTCTTTAACCAGCTTTGAAACCTGGTTTATATAACCAGCGGAAAATTGTACTTCGTTTTGAGGAATCAGCCCAAGATGACGTTCTTCAAGATGCAGTTTCGAAAGCCGGGGTACCACGCCCAGCACCTGCAAATTTGAATATTCTTTAACCGCCGCAAGTAGTTTTGCCTGGTGACGCGGGCCGGCTACTTCATTGAGTATGATGCCGGCAAAGTCGATAGACTCTGAAAAATTCTCATAGCCTGACAGCAAGGGCGCAATACCACGGGTAATACCCTGTGCATTTACGATTAATACTACCGGCAAACCAAGCTGTTCAGCCAGTGCCGCATTGCTATCACTGCCAAAGGTATCCAGCCCATCGAACAGGCCTTTGTTTCCTTCGACATAAACCACGTCAGATGAAATGCGATTGCGATCAAAACAGTGTCTGATTTCTGCGTGGCTCTGGGTAAAATAGTCCAGGTTATAGCAGGGTCGGCCTGTCGCAGCATGGTGCCACATCGGGTCAATATAGTCGGGGCCTTTTTTGTATGGCTGAACAGCAAGCCCTGATTGCGTGAGTGCCGCGCCGAGGCCCAGGCTGATTACGGTTTTACCTGATGACTTTTTCGTCGCGGAGATATAAAAGCCGCGTTGACCGGTGGATTGATTGGGTAAACGCATTGGATTGGCGGCATTTAGTGCGGTTCGTCAGGCTCACCACATCCTATGATTCAGCCTGGCTAGACGGCCTGGTCAGTCACCGGGTCAGCAAGTGACCGGGGAACGAAAGGCAGCACCTTTACCACAAACAGGGTTGCCATCACCGCAAAAGCAACACCACCCATCCCAAGCAGGAACTCGGGTAAAGACGGTGCATAGTGCGCCACCTGTCCATCAGCAAATGAACTGGATACTTCCATACCTGCGATCAAATCCATGGGATAGGCCTGGCCACCAACGACCACCACATAGATCATCGAAAAGCCGCCGAGAATAATCATCGATGCACCGGCAATTATTGAGCCACGGCCCTGAAATTTTGGCGACCAGAATAAGGCAACCGGAATCAGCGTACCGATCAATACCTGGCCAAGCCAGAACAGTTTTGTATACACCGATCCACTTGCCAGAATGAAACCCTCTACACCATGATGTTGCGTTGCATACAGGTTGGTAAGGTGATAAACCACAACGAAAAACAAGGTCGCAACTGCAAGCACCGCATTGAGTCGCTTCAGGCGAGTCATGACTTCATCACCGAGGTCCCGCCCCGTGCTTTTATAAATCCACATCAGTATCAGCATGTAGATAGCGGTACCGAATGATAGTGAGGCAGAGATAAACATGGGTGCCAGTATCGCCGCATCATAAGCCTGACGCGACACCAGGAATCCGAAAATGGAGCCCGTACCGGTTGTCAGTATAAAACGCCAGATAAACGCCGCCGTTCCTGCTGCTTTGGTATATTGAGCCCAGCTCTTGATAAACATGGTCATCATATACAGGCCAACCACGCCCAGGAACCCGGTATACAGAAGGATGTTCCAGGTGAAAATTGATTTCATATTGAAATAAGTCATGGCCTTAATCAGGCGATCTGGCCGCCCCAGATCCAGTACCAGCACACCCAGACCCCCGACCAGCAGGCACATGGCCAGCAAGCCTGATAAACGCCCCAGAGGTTTGTACTCAACCTTGCCAAACACCGAGCCAACCGACGCCACATTAAGCGCACCGGAAGCAGCGACAATCAGAAAAATGGCAAAAACATGTGGCAGACCCCATATGACCTGGTTACTCATACCGGTTACATAGTGCCCATGATGTTCCATATAGTAGGCTGCCAGGAAACCAATGCCGGTCACACCTGCCAGCACCGCCAGAACCAACCAGTAGGATAAACCATGGTCTGTTACCGTCTGAAACGTTGTTTTTTTAGTCGTTGCCATTTAAATGCTCTTTCAAGGTAATAGTGCTGGTTCCGCCTTTATATTCCGGAGTACCGAACGCCGGTATTTAATTTGAGGTCTTCGCGTAACTGACGGCTCGGAATACTCGCCAGCTTCCTGGAAATTGGGCTTTCAGGATCATTTAGATCGCCGAACAGCATCGCGCCGTGTGTGCATGACTCAACGCAGGCGGGTATTTTGCCTTTATCCACGCGGTGCGCGCACAAGGTACAGGATTCAACACAACCTTTGCCACGCGGTTGATGCGCGCGCTGATCAGATAAAGATTCGTGCACAAATGAGCGGGCTTTATAGGGGCAGGCCATCATACAGTAACGGCAACCGATACAAATATGCCGGTCAACCATGACGATGCCGTCGGCACGTTTGAATGACGCACCCGTAGGGCATACATCCTGACACGGCGGGTTTTCGCAATGCTGGCACATTACCGGCATATTAAATTCACGCCTGGTCTGCGGGTCTTTAACGTGTACCGTGCGTATCCATTGCGCTTTCTGGTCATCCCGCGAATGCTGCTCATCGCTGCTACCCTTTCCCCAGCCGTTCTCAAGCTGGCAGGCATCCACACAATCATCACAATCATCAGCACATCGATTCACGTCAATCAGCAAACCCCAACGACTTATCTCACTGACGGGTTGATCATCTGCTTTGGCATAAGCCGACTGAAATAATTTAATCCCCGGCGCAATGGCCAGTGCCGCCCCGCCAACCGATGCCGATTTAAGCAATTTTCGCTTGCTTAAACTTGCCTGGTGAAACTCGACTTTAACTTGACTCATAGTGGCAACTGGTTTAGTTCGTTTCTGGAGTAGTACGATGACAATCAAAACAGTCAGGCTTGACCGCAACACGCTGGTGGCAGGTCTGGCAAAACTGGTCTTCTTCGTTCACCGGAATATATTGGCCTTTATCATCTTTGGCCGCATGGCAGGAGATACAGCCACTAAGGCTTACAACATCATCGCCGTGCGTCCTGATTCCCTGACGCATGGTTAAATCACGCTTGTGAAGCAGGAATTCCATATGGTTACGACGCATATCATCCGTATCGACAACAACACAGCTCTGCAGATTGGCCGCGCGCGATCCGGGCAACACTTCTGTCGATCCCGCATACGCCATATTGACGCTCATCAGGCCAAAACCCAACAGCATGGAGCACAGCAAAATACGCTCCAAAATACCTTTTAGCCTGATGTTCATCATTTTGCCTTACTGGCCCATTGCCATGTCAATGTAACCCGTCGGGCATACATCCGAACAAATGTGACAGCCAATACACCTGGTGTAATCTGTGGCCACATAACGACCAGTGGTAGAGATGTCTTTTTTGACACGAGAAACTGCATCCTGCGGGCAAAAAATAACGCAGTTATCGCACTCAAAACACATGCCGCAAGACATGCAACGATCCGCCTCTTCAACAGCCTGCTCTTCTTCCAGTCCTTTCATCAAAGGATGCGCATCACCCAGCACGTGCGCTTCATCCGGGCCGGTGCGTTCGCGTTTACTAACTTCAGAACGCTTAAAGTGACCCAGAAACAGTTCGTTTGCATTAATGATTTCATACTTCGATCGATCACGGAAGTTATGTACCGCGATGTCGGTAGTATCGGTAGCAAACGCGTCCCCGCCTTCGTAACCTGAAGGCGTTAAATTCGTTTCTTCCAGCTTGGCCGCCAGGCTGAACTGGTGCACGTCTACCTTCGGGCGCTTTGAAATCTCGACTCCCTGCAGGTACTGGTCGATGCCTTCAGCTGCTTTTGACGCCTGGCCGATCGCCGTGGTCAACAGGTGCGGTCGAATAATATCGCCGACTACGAAATGACCTTCGTGATCAGGGTGCCGAAACAAGGGGTCTGCATCCATTAGCCCACGCTCGTTGGCGTAGCCATCGATGCCTTCAAGATCCGTAATCTGGCCGATGGCCGAAACAATGAGGTCTGCTTCAATTTCAAAACCTGTGCCTTCAATCGGAGACGGAATACCACGATCATCCACCGTACATTTGGCCATTTTCAGGCCGATTGCCATGCCCGCATCATTCTTAATGACTTCAACCGGCATCACTTCGTTTTGAATTTCTACGCCTTCGTGCAGGGCTTCAAGCACTTCCTGCTCGGTAGCCATCATTTCATCGCGCGGGAAAACCGCCGTCAGGGTGACACCCACATTTTTACGTTGCGCACCCAGTGCTTCGTCCTGAGCTTGTAGTTCACCAGAGGTGACTTTTTCAGGGCGCTGGTCTGCGGCCAGGTCTTCGACCATACCCAGGCGCCTGGATACGGTGACGACGTCAATAGAGGTATCACCACCACCGACACAAACCACCTTACCACCCAGGGTCTGCAGCTTGCCTTTGTTAAACGCATCCAGGTACTCTACCGCGGTAATAACATTCGGTGCGTCCGCATTGGCGGCCGGTAAACCACGCCCTTTCTGACAACCGATAGCCCAGATAATGGCATCATAGTCTTTTTCCAGCTGTTCGACCGAGATATCAACACCGATTTTGGTGTTCAATTTCACCTCGATGCCGCCCATATCAACAATACGCTGATTCTCGCCATTAAGCTTGTCACGCGGAACACGGTAACTTGGAATACCGTAACGCATCATGCCGCCCAGATCAGGCTGCATATCAAACACAGTCGATCCGTAACCACGGCGACGCAAATGGTAGGCTGCGCCCATTCCTCCCGGGCCACCACCGATAATGGCTACTTTCTTCTCACCAAGATCAGGCAGATTCTCAAACTTCAGACCGGCTTCAAGTGCAGAATCGCCGATATACTGTTCAACGGAATTGATCCCGACATAATCATCGACTTCGTTGCGGTTACAGCCATCCTGACAAGGTGCCGGGCAGACGCGCCCCATGATAGAAGGATAGGGATTGGCAACCGTATTACGATAAAATGCATAAGCGTCACGCTCAAGATCATCACCGGGCTTTTCGATACCGCGAACAATTTGCAACCATCCACGAATCTCATGGCCAGATGGACAGCTACCCTGACAAGGCGGAGTACGTTGTATGTAGACCGGGCATTTATAAGAAGTATCTTCTACAAATATCTGCTTCTCAAAATTAGTCGTGATGTGGTCACCATCTTCGTATTGTCTAAAAGTATGGGTCTCTTTATCTATGATAACGGGCTCTGCTGCCATGGTTATGCTCCTGTTAGGATTCTATAATATCTACAAATATGGATAAGTTGAAACTCACGTCTCGTCTTCATCCTCTTCTTTCTCTTCGGGCGCATCACTCATGACCAGCGCATCGCCGACCAGTTGATGTACGCTAATAATCATGTCCATACCCATATTGAAATAAGGCAGGGTTTTCGCGAACTGAGTTTTACATATCGCACAAATTGCCGCGACGTGGGTCACGCTGTCACTTTCAACGATTTCATTCAGGGCCTGCATTCTCGGCATAGCGCCCTTGACCCGTATTTCCATCAAATCATCGGTCAACAAGCCACCGCCACCGCCACAGCAGAAGGTATGCTCATGGATCGTATCCTGAGCCATGTCTACAAAGTTATTGCATGACGCTTTGATCAGGGCACGCGGAATCTCAAATTGGCCGCCCGGTTTATCGCCCATGCGTGAGCCACGTGCAACGTTGCAGGAATCATGAAAGGTCAAAACCTTGTCATCGTTTTGTGAAGGGTCCAGTTTGATTTTTCCAGCCTGCAACAAATCGTAGGTTAATTCACAAATATGTTGCGGAACGGGGTAGTTTGAATCCAGGAAATCAAATGGGCCAGCCAGGGTATTCCAGAAGCTGTACGCTACGCGCCAGGCATGACCGCATTCGCCATGCACAATACGTCTGACCTGAAGATCCTCGGCTCCCTTACGAATACGTTTGGCGATTTTCTCCATATTATCGTAGCTGCCGATAAACATACCGAAGTTCGCCGCTTCCGAAGCGTAAGAACTAACCGTCCAGTCAATTTTCGCTTCGTGAAACACTTTTGCATAACCCATCAGGCCATCCACGTGCGGCTCAGCAAAGAAATCCGCAGACGGGGTGATAAGCAGAACTTCGGAACCGACTTTATCCATCGGTAAAGCAACTGCAACGCCCGTTTCATCTTCAATGTCTTCGGCCAGGCCTTCCAACGTATCTTCAAGCGCCCGCCCGGGAAGACCGAGGTTATTACCAATTTTGTATACCTTGCCAATGATCTCATTGGAGTACTTTTGCCCCATACCGACGTGTGCCAGTATTTCACGGCCCGCCATGGTGATCTCAGCCGTATCGATGCCGTAAGGACAATATACAGAACAGCGACGGCATTCTGAACACTGGTGATAGTAGCTGTACCATTCGTCCAGCACCTCGCGAGTTAAATCACGCGCACCTACCAGTTTCGGGAAGTGTTTTCCCGGCCAGGTGAAATAACGTCGATAGACCGACCGCATCAGGTCCTGACGTGCAACCGGCATATTTTTGGGATCTGCAGTGCCGAGCATATAATGACATTTATCCGTGCAGGCGCCACATTTAACACAGATATCCATATATACCTGCAAGGATCGATATTTCTTCAGCAAATCGCCCATTTTGGCAATCGCCTTATCGTGCCAGTCATCGACCAGCTCGCCCGGAAAACCGAGGTCAGCATTGTGCTCGGGCTTGGCAATATAGGGGCTGCTGTGCTCCATCTTGCCCGGCTCCAGTTTCGGGACGGGAACGTATTGACTTAAGCCTGGAATTTCGTAATCCGCTTTTGCCATTTTGACCTCGTTATTGTTCTATGAAATTGGGTGGTCTAATTACGTTCTTCGGCCCACTTGGCAACGTGCCGCTTCTCGCGCGGGTTGTCGGCCATGTTTCGTGTAGGGCTAAAAAACACACCCGGTGCATGAATCATTTTGCTGATCGGGAAAATAATCATCAACAGAATCACCAGCGTAAAGTGGACGATTACAGGCGTGTCCAGAGGCATAGGTGACCAGTGAAATGTCATGACACCCCGAATAAATTCTTTCACCGCGATGATGTCGGTATGCGAAACGTACTTCATCATCATGCCGCTAAAACCGATGAAGAACAGTAAAATCAAGATCAGGTAATCTGAAGGACTGGATATATAACGCACGCGATCAACAAACACACGGCGTATAAAGAGACCTGCCAAACCGGCCAACATGGCAAAGCCCGCATATATGCCCATCCACTGCATCATACTCACCCAGCCCCAAACCGGGTCGGTGAAATACCTAAGGTGACGCAATAAGGCGATCAACATGCCGTAGTGAAACAGGATTCCGAGAATCCAGGTCCATTTGTTACCCTTAAACAGGCTTTCAAATAGCGTAACTTCGCGTGCCATACGCACCGCCACACCACCACTTGTCGTCGGCGCTGGCGTAGTAGGAATCACCAAAGGGGAAGGCACACGCGCAAATCGCAATACCTTCATCACCACCCCTACAATCAGAATAATCGTAGCGATATAAAAACCAACAGCAAAAATTCCAGTAATTAGCATCTAATACAGTTTCAGAGTTGAAGGAGTATTATTATAAATTCTCAGTGCCAAAACACCACGAACGAATAAAAATACTCGGTGCCAAAGGAAAAACCCTAAAGCACCAAACACCAGGAACGATTCAGATTGGTCATGAGGCCCGTGAGTTCAAGGCGGAGAATGTGAGCCTACAAGTGTAGGTGATCATTTTCCAACGAAGAAATCGCGGGTCTCAGGGCCGAGATGATTCGTTCGACTAGACGCAGCCAGTGGGTTTTGGTAATCCCCCGAACTTACACGCCTGCTTGGCAGGACCGTAAGGGAACAACTGATACAGATACTTGCTGTTACCTTTGTCTTTGCCCAGTTTTTTGCCAATCGCTTTGGTCAGAACACGAACCGCAGGTGCGATCTGGTATTCCTCGTAGTATTCACGAAGAAAATTGATTACTTCCCAGTGTGCATCAGTCAGTTCTATGTCATCTTCATTCGCCATGTAGGCTGCAACGTCTTCGTCCCACTGACTCAGATCCGCCAGATAACCTTCTTCGTCGGTGTCGTATGTTTTACCGTTTAATTCAATAGCCATGATATTTACCTGTAATAAAGGATTAAAATTTAGTTTCACTTCAGAGTATCTCTATTAGTAGAGCTACCCTTTTACAACCAGTTTTGTACTTTGTCGTTTTCTGCTGCCAGATTAACGAACCCGTCAAAACCAACCACTTCGATTCCATCAACGAGTTTTTCACTCGCGATGCCACGCGCCTTAAGATCCGGGCCAAGCGCATATACTTTTGCACTTGATCCACTCACTAAAGCTTCTGAAGCACCGCCTTTCATCGCGGCATAAACACCGTCTTCGATCAGTAGTACTACATCTCCAGATTGTATGTACGCCATACAAAGTTCCAGACTGCCTGAACTGTAGGGCGATTTATTTACTGTGTGTAACATCGTCTTACCCCTTAGAAATTAAACAGTACGTCTTGCTCGGCCATCACGCCGGCAAGTTCAGCACGGGAAAGCACAACGAGCGAGGGCTTCTCGGCCCAGTCGTCATCCTCGTCTTCATAGACTAACGGCATCAAGTCATCCAGCGTCAGGCCGCGTTCGTCCATCGATTCCTTTTCAACATACAACCTGGTGACTTCATAGTCGCCCAGAGCGTTGTAGGTCGGAGAAAAGTTTTTCATATCTGAATCTGACGTATCCTGGCCTCTAAGGATCTGGTATACCCCGTCACCGATAAAGGCCATTGATACGTCCTGCTCAAACGCAGCACCGATCAGTACAACTTCCAGCCCTTCCAGTGCGTATACGGTTCCGTATGGCGCATTGCGGTTGATGTACAGCATCTTTTTTGTTTCTGGCATCGTTTTAATCCCCCCCGTTAATCACCGAACTCGACCAGACGGTCGGATTGAATACCTGCCTCGATCAATTGACCCAGACCCGAGATACGAAAACCCGGCGCAATGTTGTCGGCATCTTTGCCGTTACGCCTGGATTCATCGGCATCCGCGATACCACGGCGTTGAGCCGCAGCGACACAAACAACCAGATCAACCTCATGCTCTGCCGCCATCGCACTCCAGCGCTCAACGATATTACGATCGTCCTGTGGAGGCGTGGTCAGACGTGTGCCGTTATTGACACCATCGTGATAAAAGAACACGCGGAAAATCTCATGCCCGCCTTCCAATACCGCTTTAGCGAAGTTGTAAGCGGTATCAGAGGCCTGATGGTTATAAGGCCCCTCATTTACCATTATTGAAAATTTCATTTGCTTAGCTCCTGAAAATAGAACCGACTAGAAACGGATATGCGTTGAAGAATTCAAACGAGCACGCGATCCACGCCAGTTATCAATGTGATACTTGGTGAAAGGCAGGTTCGTAACTTCAAAGAAGCGTGGCCAGCCGATGCGCTCAACCCATTCGTTGATGCGCTCCCAGTCACGCGCACCTTCTTTGTATTCTTTCAGAATACGCTTAACGATGGCGTTAGCTTCCGGCCAGCGCGGAGGATTATTCGGAATACCCGACGCCACCAGTTTATGGAAGGTCGGTTTACCACGCGCATTTGAGTGATTACCACCAACCCAGACAGCCAGCTTGGAATGCTCTGCATCGTTGATTTGCATCGGCGGGCAAGGAGGAAAACACGCGCCACAACAAATACATTTTTTCTCGTCGATTTCCAGAGAGTTTTTACCGTTGACCATCGCCGGGCGAATCGCCGCAACCGGGCAACGCGCCACAACAGAAGGCCGCTCACACACGTTGGCCACCAGATCGTGGTTAATGCGAGGGGGCTTGGTATGCTGGATATTAATCGCGATATCACCCTGGCCACCACAGTTAATCTGGCAGCAGGATGTGGTTAAGTGAACGCGGTTAGGCATGTTGCACTCACGGAATTCATCTATCAGCTCATCCATCATCGATTTGACCACACCCGAGGCATCCGTTCCCGGAATATCACAGTGTAACCAGCCCTGGGTGTGCGAAATCATCGCAACAGAGTTGCGTGTACCACCCACGATGAAACCCGCGTCTTCCAGCGCGTTGATCAGTGGCTCTACTTTCGCTTCGTCGTCGACCAGAAATTCCGGCAAAGAACGAATGGTGAAGTGGATATGCCCGTCTGCATACTGATCACCGATATCACACAGTGTGCGCAGCGTGTATACATCAAGAATACGTTGCGTGCC
>JAAELZ010000134.1 GCA_024226105.1 Pseudomonadota bacterium
AGCCGGCAGCAAAGTAAGCAAACGGAGTTTATTTTGTGTTAGCCCGATACCGGCAAACACAAAAATGGCCAACGGCAGCAGGTGCGCAAACTCAAGCTGTGCATTGGCCAGGTGCAGGCCGCACAGCGTCAGGGCCAGGGCGCCGACCATGAGCCCAATCCAGGAATAGCGATGGTTATCCCGATACACGCTATCACGCCATTCGAGCTTGAGTAGCTTCGCCAGGCGTTTTTTGGCCAGGGCAACCGTTTTGTTGTAATCGTTCCCGAGCGTTATTTGGCCTGTACCCTGAAGCAGGGTTGTGTGCACCACGTGTTCAATATCTGTCAATGTGCCACGCCTTTTTGTTTGCTCGTCAGTGGAGGTATCGTACAGTCTGAACGCCTGCTCTTCGAGTTGCTCGATACGGGCGAAACCCTTGATTGCAATATTGATCAGGGCAGCGCTAAACGCAACGTTATCTGCCTTGTTGACGGTTATGAAGCGATGAGCCGCCGGCGACAGGTTTCGCACCGGATGATAGTCCGCAACCACCACACCTTTTTGCGGATCACGCCCTACCGCGCGCCAGGCTCTCAGGTAATAAAATGGTAAAAGCGATAGCAATAACAACCCACCAAACCACTTCAAATTGTCTTCAATAAGGCGTGTGAATTGCCCTTGCTGCCCGGTGACAGTGCCGGGCGGGAGTTTGAGCGAGATGGTCATTCCCTCACGGGCTTTAAATGCACGGGTAGAGCTAAAGCTTATCGAGCCATCAGGGTGTTGTTGGCTTTGAACGTTTGTTTCAAGACTGCCGCTGCGTCCAGTCCAGGCCCCATGGTCGATTGCTTGAACGTTTCCCGGGAAATGTACGGTTGCGCTGACGACATCGCTCGGGATCGCCCAGCCCTGACCATTTACATTCCATAACAATACATCACTGGAACCCTGCCGGGAAATTTGACGTGTGCTGACATAACTTATCAGATATTGATGGGGTCCCGGTACCACATAGCGATCCGGATCGCCAATATACAGGCGAATACCATTTGTGAGCCTCTCTTGCTTCCACGGGCTATTTGCTCCGTCCAGCTTTACTTCGAGCAGGTCAAAACCGGTTTTTTCACGAATACCCAGCCCGCCCCAGCCGGGGTGTGGATAGACGGTCGGAAAATCCCGGTATATGCCATGCCGAATGGTGGCATTTTGTGCGATGACATCGATGGTTTCGCTTACCAGGAGCGAGCGGTCCGGGCGTATTTCGATGTCACTATGAAAATGGCGAATGCGCTCACTGGCGAACAAAGAAGTGCTGAGAAAAACAAGTAACAGCGCAAATATTTTCTGGAAGCGATGCATCAGGTCCTAATTGAAACGGTTCGTTCCTTACTACACCCGGCTAGATAAACATGGAAACAACCCTTCTCACCTCGAGTCAATATTGTCATTAAGCGAGATGGAGAACCAGCGACTAAAAATCTACCTGTGGAACCTGGCGGGCGGCCTCGATATCCAGTTCGAAGAATTCGGCCTCGGTGAAATCATATCGCTGTGCAATCAGGTTGGAGGGAAAAGATTGTATCAGGGTATTCAGATCCCTGACCGAGCCGTTGTAGTAGCGTCGAGCGCGTTCGATATCGCCCTCAACAGTAGCGAGCTGCTCCTGCAGGTTTTGAAAACTCCCATCGGCCTTAAGCTCCGGATATGCTTCAACCTGAACCAGAATGCCGCCCAGTTTCTTGCTGAAAACCTGTTCCAGTGCGCTTGTGGCTTCGGGCGATTTTGCGGCCCCCGGGGCGCGTAGCTCGGTGACTTCTTTAAGCAGGCTGCTTTCGTGTTCGGCGTAGCCTTTAACCGTTTTCACCAGGTTGGGCACCAGGTTGTGGCGCTTTTTAAGTTGTACCTCGATACCGCTCCAGGCATCTTCCACATAGTTTTTACGCTTTACCAGGCTATTATAAATAGAAATGGCCCAGGCGATGGCAACCGCGAGCAGCGCGACAGTAACCCAGATCAAGTTGGTTCCCGACATACAGTATCCCTCTATGGTGTCAAACGCTATATTATCGCATAATAACAAACATACAACCAAAAAAGCCGGGACTGAGCTCGGCTTTTGAAATAGCGATGTAAAGTGTTTACTTATAAATAGTGGGCAACACCAAATATAACCGCCGTCAGCAGCAAGCTTGATTGAATAACACCTTTTACACTTGCAATCGGGCCGGTTTTGCCGAAGATTGCGTTAATTTCAAGTAACACGATGATTGCCAGCGCGAGCATAAAGCCCAGATCACTGAAATCGTAGCTTTGAATTTGTACGCCGTGTCTTGAGGCCAGCATGCCATACAGCATGGGGGCAGAAAACAAAGTGTTGGTTCGCGAGGCAAGCAACGCCTTTCCGCCAGCGGTGGCGGCATCACCCTGTTTAAGGCCGATGACGATTTGCTGATTGGGCCAGATAATCAACCACACGTTGAGGAACATAAAGATACCCATGGTCGCACCGATCAGGATGTACTGGCTTAAGCCAGCGCCCAGCACCATCAGCAAATACAGGCCGGTCAGGAATGTGCCCATTGCGCCCCAGCGGAACCACCACAGTGCACGCGGTGCCAGTTTTTGTGTCGCATCCGCTTTCGCATCCGCGGTTGCTTCTGCAAAATAGGCGCCCTGGATGAAGTTAAAATAGTACAGTAGCCCGATCCAGGTTACGCCGAATAATACGTGGCCCCAACGGGCAAGAAATTCAAGAAATAACATGCTTTTTCTCCAGGAGTTTTAAAGGTACTGAGTGTTTCTGCAGCTTAGTGGGCGGGATTATACCGTTTGTGCAAGTTGAAAAAAAACCGTTTAATAACGGGGTTATTGGGTGATCGCTCGCGCTGTGGAATCGCTGCCCTTTTTGCGCGGGACCATGACTGTCAGATGGCGGGGCATTTCAATACTCGCTTGATTGATTTATAGTTGATGTGTTCCATGTTTTACGGCAAATGACACACTAAATACAAAAACCAGCTTAGCCGGGTTGGGGTAATCGGTTTCCTGGGTGGTAGAACACCGATAAAATCGCTCACGATGCAATTTTGAAGATCTTACAATGGCACTAAACATAGCGGTAATTGCGGGGGACGGTATCGGCAAAGAAGTGATGCCCGAGGGGATCAGGGTGCTGGAGGCGGCCGGTAGAAAATTTGACATAAATTTTAACTGGACGGCGTTTGACTGGTCGTGTCAGACCTGGCAGGAAACAGGGCGCATGATGCCTGAAGACGGAATCGAACAGCTTTCGGGGTTTGATGCAATCTATCTCGGGGCGGTGGGTTTCCCGGGGGTGCCAGATCATATTTCCCTGTGGGGTTTACTGATTCCCATACGCCGGGAGTTTGAACAATACATTAATCTGCGCCCGGTGCGCTTGTTTGAAGGCGCGCCTTGTCCCTTGGCCGGTAAACAACCCGGCGATATTGATTTTCTGGTGGTGCGCGAGAATTGCGAAGGTGAGTATTCAAACGTGGGGGGGCGCCTTTACGCCGGTACCGAGGACGAAGTTGTCATCCAGCAATCAATTTTTACGCGTAAAGGTGTCGACCGGGTGGTGGAATATGCCTTCGAGTTGGCACAAAAGCGCCCGCGTAAAAAGCTGGTATCGGCCACCAAATCAAACGGGATTATTCATACCATGCCTTTTTGGGATGAGCGGGTTGCCACAATTTCGAAAAGGTACCCCGATGTAGACGTAGAAAAATATCATATTGATATTCTTACCTCACATTTTGTCAATAAGCCGGAAATATTTGATGTTGTGGTGGGTTCCAACCTGTTTGGTGACATACTTTCAGACCTTGGCCCCGGTATCACCGGAACCATCGCAATTGCGCCGTCAGCGAACATCAACCCGGAAGGTCGCTATCCTTCCATGTTCGAGCCGGTACACGGTTCGGCGCCGGACATCGCTGGTAAAAATGTAGCCAACCCCATTGGCCAAATCTGGTCCGGCGCCATGTTACTGGCACATTTTGGGCATCAGCAGGCGCATGATGCCATACTCGAGGGGATCGAACAGCTTATACGCTCAGGCGAATACCTGACCCCGGATATGGGCGGCAAGGCTTCTACCCAGGCGGTGGGTGAGGCCATCTCGACAGCCATATAAGAAGGTAAGCTACAATGGCCATTTCCAAAAATTCTCCACTACGCCGGCATTTACCCGAATACGCAACTGAGATTGCATTGGTGCTTATTTCGCTGGGGTTATTTGTTTTTTTTAGGATAACGGAGCAAATGCTGGAAGGCGAAACGGGTGATTTTGATCGAAGGGTATTGCTCTGGTTTCGAAGCCCGGTTGATGTAACCCTGCCGCGTGGCCCGCAGTCGCTCGAAGTGCTGGTACGTGATATAACAGCCTTGGGCGGGGTACTTATTCTGGGTTTATTGAGCCTCTCCAGCTGTGGTTATTTGTGGCTGCGCCGCCAGCGCGGGCTGGCCCTGTTTGTTGCCGTATCGGTAAGCCTCGGAACGCTGGTAAACACGACACTAAAAGAAGTGATCGCCCGCCCGCGCCCCGATCTTTTTGCGCATGCCACCGATGCTGCGTTTAGCAGTTTCCCCAGTGGGCATGCGATGATGTCAACTATGGTATTTCTGACCCTGGGTGCACTGTTATCTCTGTCCAGTGAAAACCGGCGTATAAAAGCGTATCTCCTTTCATGGTCAGTACTGTTGCCCCTGATGGTTGGCATTAGCCGGCTTTATCTGGGCGTTCACTGGCCAACCGATATTATTGCCGGGTGGATCGCCGGGGCGACCTGGAGCCTGTTATGCCTTTGGACTTATCACCACTTTTTCAACGACAATGGCAAATATCCGGCCCCATAGGTTAAGGCGGCTTCCACGGCTTTGTGGTGTCTGCGGGCGATGCTTTGACGAGCCTTTGAATGAAATGTGAATAAACGGTATTCGTGCATCCTTTTTGCTACGAATTAAGTTTCGTATATCGTACATATTTTTGAGTTTATGGCGTTTTTTTGATCCAAATCCAGATGCAGACCTCTTTTATAGAATAGGATTAAAAAGTAGAGGTTTTTTATCGAATCTATTGATGCACTAAAACATGAGGGCCAGGCCATGAACGATACCCATAAACAACTAGATGTACTTTTTGCTGCTGTTGACGAAAAAAAGAAAAGTATTCAGGCGGCTGCAATGATAGCGAAAGCCGAATTTCTTGACGCCCTTGATGGCATTGAAGACAAGTTTGAGGATGTCGATAAAGATGCGCTGAAAATGAAGCTGCTGCTCGCAAAACTAAAAGTTCTGGAAGAGTGGGATGAAATTGAAGAAAAGCTCGAAGGTTTTGGTGATAAAGCGCGGGAAATAGCGAAATCCTCCGAAGAGGAAGTTAAAAAAGGCTGGGACTCAAGCAAAGAACTCAAGGGCGATATCGAAAAACGAATCAAAAAGTTCTTTTCCTGAGCGGCAGGAAATTAAAGGGCAGGCCAGAAAGGCACCAAAACTTAGCGCCATACCAGCCGGCACCCAAATGTTTACGATTTTGGCAGCGTATTGTCCGGGTCGTACAGGGCACCATACCCCACCGCCTCAACGACAATCGGAAAGGGTTCGTCGAAGTATTCCATCGTAAACTCACGACCGACTTCGGCGAGCTCAGCAGGCAGATAACCCAGGCCGATATTTTTGCCGACAGAGGGGCCAAAAGCGATACTGGTCAGGTAAGAGCTTCGGCCCAGGGAGTCGACCGGAACGTCGCCCGTTGCCGGGTCGACGATCGGGCATTGCCCGACGGGATAACGCGCCACACCATTTGCATCGATATTATCGATCATGGAAAAGGTGCAGAGATACGCGGGCTGTTGCTCACGTTCGCGCATCTTTTTGTAAGCGTCTTTGCCGAGAAAGTCATCCGGTTTTACCTTCAGGCGCTGTAGCCCTGCTTCGACCAGGTTGTAGTCTGTCAGCAGGTCGGCATTCTGCAGGCGCAGGCTCTTTTCCATGCGCCGGCTATTGGCATAGGTTTCAATGCCCACCGGGGTAGCACCCTGAGCAAAGACCATGTCCCACAATGCCAGGCCATAGCTGAAAGGAATGTGCAGCTCCCAGCCCTGTTCGCCGACATAGGATATCCGGAATGCCATTACAGGAATCCCCCCGAGGCTAACGGTTTTGGTAGTAGCGAATGGAAAATTCGCGGCTTCCAGTTGTTCAGGATCATCCGCGATCGCCTGTAGTTTCTTGCGCGCATTCGGCCCCCAGACACCAAGGCAGGCCTGATGGTCGGTCTGGTCTTCGATATAAACATTCCAGTTTTTGTCTTCAGCCAAACGCTTCAGCCAGATCAGGTCACGGTGTCCTGCATCTGCCCCATCGATGACGCGATACTTGTCGGCAGCCATACGAATAACCGTCAGATCAGCGCGTATCCCCCCGTTGTGGTCGAGGAAATGGGTGTATACGCCTTTGCCAATTGCGATTTTACCGCCAACCTTGGCAACACAGGCGTATTCCATCAGGGCTTCGGCGTCCGGGCCAAGGACGTCGAACACCGCAAAATGCGAAAGATTGATCATGCCCGCGTCGTCGGACATCGCCAGCTGTTCGGCATTGGATACCCGCCAGAAATGGCGGTTATCCCATTCGTTTTCCCGCACTGGAACCCGATCAGCGTATTTCTCCAGCAGATGCTCATTTGCCGCATAGCCGTGCGCACGTTCCCAGCCTGCCAGCTCCATGAAATAGGCTCCCAGCTCTTTTTCACGGGGCCAGAAGGGGCTGCGACGCAGGTTCCGGCCTTTTGAATAGGGTTCACGCGTATGAACCGATGGATTGTAGATCTTGAACGCGGCTTCAAAACAGCGATCCTGAATATACGCCGCCGTTTTTTGCACGGGGTAAAAACGCGCCACATCGATGCTGTTGATATCAAGATCGGTGTGGCCGTCGGTCATCATATCCGCCAGCACTTTACCGATGCCGGGGCCGTCTTTGACCCACACGGCTTCGGCATACCACAAACCACGTGTCTGGGGGGATTCTCCTATGGATGGGCCCCCGTCTGTCGTGACCTGCAGCAGGCCATTAAAGGAGTGGCGCTCATTAAAACCCAGCTCACCGAGAATGGGGGTCAATTCCATTGCCCGTTCAAGTGGTTCCATGATCTGCTCGATTGGCAGGTCGCGTTGCGAAGGTGACCAGTGCGATTCACCCGGTTCGAGCAAATCTTTAGGGTGCAGCAGGCGCGGTTCTTTCTCCTCGTAGTAGCCCCATTCAATCTGCCCGCCTTCGGCGGTTTTGGGGTCACCGGTGTCGCGCAGATAAGCCGAGTTGCCCTGGTCGCGCAGCAGAGGGTAGCCAATCTCTTTGCCCGTTTCCGCAAACTCGTCATAAGGGCCGAAAAAGCAAAGTGGATGGTCTACGGGCATGATGGGCAGCTCTTCTCCCGCCATGTTGGCGATCAGCCGCCCCCATAACCCGGCGCAAACCACTACGTGGCTCGCTTCAATATAACCCCGGCTGGTATGGACACCCTTAATATGGCCGTTCTCTATCTCAAGATCGGTTGCAGAAGTATTGGCAAAAGCCTGAAGTTTCCCTGTTTTCTCGGCCTGTTCAACCAGTTCTCCGCAGACGGTTTGTGATCGCGGAATTACCAGGCCGGCGTCCGGGTCCCACAGTGCGCCCTGGATCATATCTTCTTCGATCAGCGGCATTATTTCTTTTGCCTCCCGAGGGCTGATCATTTTCATTCTGTTGCCAAAAGCTCTGCCGGAACTAACCCGGCGCTTGAGCTCCTGCATACGTCCATCATCATCGTGGCGTGCGACTTCAATCCCTCCGATACGGCTGTAGTGGCCCATTTTTTCGAAAAAATCGATGCTGTAACGGGTGGTAAAACAGGTCATGATGTCATGCATGGTATTAAAGCAAAAATCAGATGCATGCGAAGTTGAGCCGATGTCAGTCGGGATTGCGGACTTGTCGATGCCGACGATATCTGTCCAGCCCCTCTCAATCAGGTGGTGAACGACGGATGCGCCGACAATTCCACCCAGACCAATGATTACTACGTTTGCTTTCGCGGGTAATTTCGCCATCTTTGAAGCCTCAACTAACAACAGAACAATGACTGGCGATTATAAACCCGCCGCCTGAGTTGAAGGGATGTCACAACCGACATTTATTGTTCTGAAATCGCGGGCAGAGTTCAGCTGGTTATGTCAAAGGCGGGTTTGTGTTGAGCAATGCTTTGCGCGGGTACGCGCCAGGCGGTTCAAGCCGATGTTGTCTCTATTCGAGAAGACAGAGAACTAAATTTCGAAATTAATGGTGCCGAGAAGAGGACTTGAACCTCCACTGAGTTACCCCAACATGCACCTGAAGCATGCGCGTCTACCAATTCCGCCACCTCGGCACGAGATGCAGGCCGGAGAAAATAGTGTGGCCCGCCAGATTGGAGGCCGAACTCTACTGATTTAGGGGGTTGGCGTCAATGGAATATTGCTGTTAGCAACATTAAATTTGTTGTCTATGATGGCCTTATCAAGATGTAGGGGTGCCGGCCTGCTAATTGTTCAACTGGAATGTTTTTAGCGCTTCTGCATTGTGGATGCTCTGGGTGAGGTATTGGTGAATATATTGCGCATAGCTCCAGCGTATTTGCAGGCCAAAGCCCGGTGTTTTATCCAACGGCCAAAGCAAGATAGAGGCGTGGCCGAAACGGGTTTGGGTGCATTGCCCGGTTTTGAAGTGTTGAGGCCGGGTATCAAATGGTGAGGCACTGGCAAGGATTTCTCGAGCTTGAGGGCCGGATAATTCAAGCACAGAAAAATAGTCTGAAACCTCGGTAATCGCTACATGTTGATTGACCAGTGCTTCCCGCAAGGCATGGATTTTTTCGTTGACAGCTTCCAGCGGTAGATGAATAAGCCATTCGTCCGGGCCGAGCCAAAAAATACGTAGATCAGTCGAGCTCGTGACGGCGTTTGCTACGGGCGGCAAAGCCAGACCCAGGGCATTCTCAACACCTTCAATAAACGCGGCATTATCCGGGTTGCCGCGCAAATTGATTTTGCCGTTTAGTGGCACCTCGATTAGCGAGTGCTCCTCTGAAACGGGATTAACATCACTCAGCGCGGTTCGGATCGTGATTGGATTAGCCACGGCTACGTTCCCCCTCTTTATCAAAGAACACCGGCTCGGTAACCGTGACTTTTTGGCTGCTACCATCCATCAGAGCTACATCCAGCGTTCCACCCATATGGTTAAAGCCATCCTTTATCATCGCCATGGCAATTGAGCGCCCGAGTATCGGGCTCATGTAACTGGAGGTTACGTGTCCGATCATTGGCATGGGGGGGGTGGGGCTCACTTCTGAAACCACGTGCGCCCCTTCGGGTAAAACGAACTCAGGGTTCTCAGTTAGCAGGCCGACCAGCTGCTTGCGCCCTTCGCGCGCGGTATCGCTGCGTGTTAAGGAGCGTTTTCCGATATAGTCTTTTTTCGCTTTTGAGACAATCCAGTCCATGCCAAGATCATGCGGTGTGACCGAGCCGTCGGTATCCTGTCCGACAATAATAAAACCTTTTTCCGCGCGCAATACGTGCATGGCCTCAGTGCCGTAAGGCGTCAACTGATAGTCTTTGCCGACATCCATTATCGCTTGCCACACGTGCAGGCCGTAGCGCGCCGGTACGTTGATTTCAAAGGCCAGTTCCCCGGTGAAGCTGATGCGGAAAATGCGTGCTTTGACACCCGCTACATCCGCCTCGATCATGGACATAAATGGAAAGGCTTCCAGGCTTAG
>JAAELZ010000135.1 GCA_024226105.1 Pseudomonadota bacterium
CTGGAACTGGGTGCGGATGACTACCTGAGCAAACCGTTTAGTGTGGTTGAATTGATGGCACGTATCAAGGCGCTATTCCGGCGGGTTGATGCTCTGGGTGAATCGCCGGCCTCGACTCAGTCGCCCGCTATCCTGAAATTTCACAATCTCACAATAGACACCGCGCGGCACAAGGTTGAGACCCCTAAAGGTGTGATTGAGCTGACCGCACGCGAGTTTGATTTATTATTGTATCTCGCGTCTTCCCCCGGGCATGTGTTCAGCCGGGCGCAGTTGCTGGATGCCGTATGGGGTTATGATCACGATGGTTATGAGCATACGGTTAATACACATATCAACCGTCTGCGCATTAAAATTGAAGAGAACCCCGCCAGGCCGGAATACGTGCAAACGGTTTGGGGTGTAGGGTATAAATTCGGTGAGTCGTGAACGGATTTAAATCTCTTTATACACGGCTGGCTGTTGGCCTGGTATTGTTGTTGTTTGTTATCGGCGTTTTATATACCGCGCTCAATACCATCGCGACACAGCGATTCGTTGCGCAGCTTAACCAGGATTTACACCGTACGCTGGCGCAAAACCTGGTCGCGGATAAAAATCTGGTAGCGCAGGGCAAGCTCAACGAAGCCGCACTCAAAGAAACCTTTCAGCAATACATGGTGGTGAATCCGAGTATCGAGATTTACCTGCTTGATCTCGAGGGTAAACTGCTTTCCTACTCAGCTGACCCACATGCGGTAATGCGCAGCCGGGTTAGTCTTGATCCGATCAGGGCATTTTTAAGCGGAGCAGAAAAATACCCCCTGGGCGATGATCCACGCAGCCACGACAAACAAAAAGCGTTTTCAGTGACCGAAGTGCCCTCGGGCACTGCGCCGGAAGGATACTTGTATGTGGTGTTGCGTGGTGAACAGTACGATGCGCTTGAATCAATGGCATTTCAGGGTTTCTGGGCGCGCGCCGGCTTATGGTCAATGGC
>JAAELZ010000136.1 GCA_024226105.1 Pseudomonadota bacterium
GGGTGGCACATCAAACAGCTTCTCACTGTGCAGTAACAAACCCGTGCTTACACTTAATCGACCATAGGTTTTACTGCCCGGTCCGGCGGTCATGCGATCCACAACTTCTTTTTGCAACATAAAGACCATTTCATCAATCACATCCAGGTTCTCAATGAGTTGAAACAACAGTGGGGAAGAAATGTTGTAGGGCAGATTGCCGATAATCGAGAGCCGCTTACCGTCCGCTATTTTTCGAATATCGACCTTAAGCACATCCCCCTGATGCACGGTTAAGCCTGAATCTGCGTAGGTATTTTCCAATAAGGCCACCAGATCGCGATCCATTTCGATCGCATCAAGCTGCTTAAATCGATCCAGCAGGCGTGCTGTTATCGCACCTTTACCGGGCCCGATCTCCAGGCATTTTGCCCCCTCCCGTAAACAGAGACTGTTTGCAATCCGCTGCTGATAAACCGGATCCTGAAGGAAATTCTGGCCAAAGCGTTTACGTGGTTTATGACTCATGACCTGCCCTTATTCAGCTTATTAGCCTGTTCGATTGCTGCCAGCAGACTTTCGGCACTGGCTTTGCCGGTACCCGCGAGGTTCAAGGCAGTGCCGTGATCAACCGAGGTTCGAATAACAGGAAGCCCAAGCGTTATATTTACGGTTTTTCCGAAGCCCTGCGCCTTAATCACCGGCAAACCCTGATCATGATACATCGCCACCACCACATCTGCCTGTTCCAATAGATGCGGTGCAAATGCGGTATCTGCCGGAACCGGACCCGTAAGGCGGATACCCTGCCCCGCCAGGGTATTCAGACAGGGAATAATCATATCAATTTCTTCACGGCCAAGATGCCCGTCTTCTCCGGCATGCGGATTGAGTCCGCAGACCAGAATCCGTGGTGATTTTACGCCGAACCTGGATTGTAAATCGTGGTGCACAATGCTGATCACATCCCTGATGACATCGCAATTTATCGCCGCCGGCACCTCACTCAACGGCAAGTGCGTAGTGACCAGTGCAACGCGCAAATCACGATTTGCGAGCATCATAACCGGCTTATCCACCGCGCAAAGCTGCGCAATCAGTTCGGTGTGTCCGGAAAATGCGATGCCTGCTTCATTGATAATGCCCTTGTGCACGGGTGCTGTCACCATCGCCGTATACTGGCCCGAGAGACAGCCTGTAACGGCGGTTTTGATGCAATCAAACACATACTGCGCATTTCGTGCATCCAGAATTCCGGGGCGGACGGGAGAAACAATGCTATGTCGGGCATCAATAAACAACTGCCCAAATTTCAGCACCCCATCCGTCATTTTCTCACAGCGCAGTCCGCTGCCGAGATGCTGAGCACGTTGATCCATTAGTGCAGGATCAACCAACGCGGTAATCGTACCATTATGCTGTTGATCGGCAATGTCGATGACGATATCAGGGCCTATACCGGCGGGTTCGCCGACAGTCAGGACAAGATGATTTGCGGGATCGTTCATTTTAACTATGTGCTTTGCTTATCAGGATAAATGAGGACAGATCTGAAGCCGATTATTCAGCTACCCTATTCCCGGCTGATCTCGCCAGAACTCATCGTCATCAGCCATATCATGCAGAAAATCTTCAAACGAGGGTTGCCAGCGATACTGCAATAAATCAATTTGCCCGTGCTTATTTGGCACCACGCCTTCAGCCAGTAATCGCGTTTGCTGCTCACTATCGGCTTTACCATCTGAGCGTTGAGAAATCTCGCCTTTGGCATTTATCACCCTGTGCCAGGGTAGATTCATATCCGCCGGAGTTGAAGACAGGGCGTAACCTACCTGCCGCGCACCACTAGCATCAATCAGTTTGGCAATCTGTCCATAGGTCGCGACTTTACCTTCGGGTATACACTTTATACAGCGATATATTCTGGAATATACGCTACCTATTTCGACTGACACGGGTTCAAGTCTGCGGGCGTACGTTCAGCGGAAAGCAGCGCCCCGTTCAAGCCATCATATTCCAGCTTTACTGTGCCCGAATCTGCCCCTGACGGATGGCTAAGGGTGGCAAAAAGAAGTGGCTGTCTGCCGTCAAGTCGCCATGCATAACTCTGGTCCCAGAACGAGACACACTGATAGTTCTGCTGCATATATTCAGACACTGCATTACTTATAAATGGCTGGTAATCAAAATCAGTGATGGCTTTGCTTTGTTCAACCTCAATCGACTTCATCCCCCCATGCCCGGCCCCATCCATTTTTGCTAAACCCTTTCCAAGCACCGCAATTAAACGGCCCTTAAGCGAAGCATCGATATCCCCACTCAGCGAGACCCGCCGTGTTCGCATATCGGGTTCAAGCAAGCTGAATTGATCACATTCACTGCCCTGCTCACAGTTTTTTACCAGTAGTACGCCGACGCGCTCAAGTTTCCCTGGATGCGGGTCGCCGGAAAATGAGGCGCAGCCGGATAGCACCAGACTGAAAGCCAGAAGCAACATGGTTTTAATATTTTTCATAGATCCGGTTGATGTGATTTGCTACTTAGAGTATCACAATGCGTCGCCGGGTAATGATGCTTTCGCCTGCTATGCTACCCCCACAAGATTTTTACCCAGTCCCGGTATATACAATCGATTAAACGCAGTTACAAAATATAGCGCGATAAATCCTGATCCTTAACCAGTTCCAGCAGGTTTGCATCTACATAATCGGCGTCAACGACATATGACTCGCCCGATTTGTCTGACGCCTCGTAGGAAATGGTTTCCAGCAATCGCTCCATAACAGTATGCAAACGCCGGGCACCAATGTTTTCAGTCTGATCGTTGACCTGCCAGGAAACTTCCGCAATGCGGCGAATACCGCTGGCATCAAAGCTCAGTTTCACACCTTCAGTCTCCAGTAGTGCGCTATATTGCTCGGTAAGAGATGCATCGGGCTCTGTCAGAATACGGATAAAATCATCCACTTCAAGTGCGCGCAACTCCACGCGTATCGGCAGACGGCCCTGTAATTCAGGAATTAAATCCGAAGGCTTGGATAAGGCAAAAGCCCCTGAGGCAATGAATAAAATATGGTCGGTTTTTACAATGCCGTGCTTGGTGCTGACCGTACAGCCTTCAACCAATGGCAGTAAATCTCGCTGTACGCCTTCGCGTGACACTTCTGCGCTACCCCGGCCTTCTGAACCCCGCCCGACAATTTTGTCGATTTCGTCCAGAAAAACAATACCGTGCTGTTCGACACGCTCGATGGCTTCCGCCTTGATATCATCCTGGTTAATCAGCTTGCCGGCTTCTTCCTCAGTAAGCTGCTTAAACGCCGCCTTGACCGTCAACTTGTGTGGTTTGGTTTTACCCGAACCAAAATTTTGAAACATTTCCTGCAGCTGGTTGGACATCTCTTCCATGCCGGGCGCACCCATAATCTCAACCTGCGGCGGCACAGCGGTCAGGTCGATTTCAATTTCCTTGTCATCCAGATCACCTTCACGCAGTTTTTTGCGAAACATTTGCCGTGCAGCGCCGTCTTTATCGGATTCAAGCGGATCACGCGAAGGCGGAACAAATACATCAAGAATACGCTCCTCAGCGGCATCTTCGGCTTTAACGTTAACCCGCGACATAGCCTGTTCACGGGTTTGCTTGATCGACATTTCCGCCAGATCACGAATAATCGAATCCACTTCACGCCCGACGTAACCGACTTCGGTAAACTTGGTCGCTTCAACCTTGATAAACGGCGCATTGGCCAGGCGCGCCAGGCGGCGGGCAATCTCAGTCTTGCCTACACCCGTGGGGCCAATCATAAGGATATTTTTAGGGGTGATTTCGACCCGCAATTCCTCATCGACCTGGCTGCGCCGCCAGCGGTTCCTGAGTGCAATCGCTACCGCACGTTTGGCATCATTTTGGGCAACAATGTGCTTTTCCAGCTCATTGACAATTTCTCTGGGGGTCATTTCACTCATCAGATGTCTCGTATTGAAGCTCTTCTATGGTTAGATTCCGGTTGGTATACACGCAAATATTGCCGGCGATGTTCAAGCTTTTTTCAACGATCTCCCGGGCGCTCAGTTGTGTATTCTCCAGCAGGGCAATCGCGGCTGATTTTGCATAGGAACCCCCAGAACCAATAGCCATCACGTCATTTTCGGGCTCGATCACATCACCCGTACCGGAAATAATCAGAGACGCATTCTCGTCAGCCACCTCAAGCAATGCTTCCAGCCTGCGTAAAGAACGCTCGGTTCGCCAGTCTTTGGCGAGTTCCACCGCAGCGCGTACCAGGTGCCCCTGATGGCGTTCAAGTTTGCCCTCAAAGCGTTCGAACAGAGTAAAGGCATCCGCCGTACTGCCGGCAAATCCTGCCAGCACTTTATCGTGATACAGACGACGCACTTTTCGTGCATTGCCTTTCATTATGGTATCACCCATAGATACCTGCCCGTCACCGCCGATCACCACCGTATTGCCACGCCGGACGGATAAGATTGTTGTGCCTTTTAAATTTGCCATTTGATATTGGAAAGCTGGATGTGGTTAATTTGTGAGGTTTTTAGGGGAATTTTCAAGCGAGAGGATTGCTATTTATCTACCTTATCCCTGGTAAATAACGTGCTGTTTCGAGCGCATCCTGAAAATTGAATAAAATGATCACACCATCAGCATTGATGCGGTTCGGTTCGTTTTGCTCATCACATCCCGGCAAAATTTTTAGCGAATCCTACACCAGTTTCAGGTGCGTCGGCTTATCTGCTTTACCTTTTACGGGCCCGGGCTTTTCCGGAGCATCATCCGGGCTTTGTTCCAGTTCGCCCGGTGACGCATCGACCGCAGTCTCGAAAGCACAGCCCAAACCATTTTCACGCGCGAAAATCGCGCGTACTGCACCGACCGGGACACTAACATCCATGGGTTTTCCGGAAAAACGCGCGTTGAACACCACCCACTCATTCCCCAGTTCCAGTGAGCGAACCGCGGTAGATTGTATATTTAGCACAATACTATCGTTCTCAACCAGTTGGTGCGGCACCACCACACCCTCAATTGATGTGTCGACCAGTATATGTGGTGTAAACCCCTGATCCGAGCACCAGTCATAAATGGCGCGGATCAGGTAGGGCGTTGTGGGTATCATGAAAAACGAGGCAAGGAACTAGATATCTTCGCCCAACTCCATTTCCTGTTGACTCAGGCTTAATTCAAATTGCTCACGTGCGAACAGGCGATCCGCGTAATCGAGAATCGGCTTGGCCTTTTCCGGCAGCTGAATGCCCAGTGATTTCAAGCGCCACAACAGGGGGGCGATCATCACATCAACCAGCGTGTAATCGTCTCCGGTGAAATACAGCTGATGATTGAACAGGGGAGACAGTGCTGTGAGGCCATCGCTAATACTTTGCTTTAGCTCGTCAGAAATCTGCTCATCTTTCTCAATCGCTACGTCTATCTCCAGCATCCAGTCACGCTGCATACGCGCAATCGTCAGGCGCGCTTTGCCGCGGCCTATCGGGTCAGCAGGCAACAAAGGAGGGTGCGGAAAACGCTCATCAAGGTATTCCACCACCGGATAAAACTCGTATAACACCATCTCGCGGTCTATCAACACGGGCGTTTCACCGTAAGGATTAAGGTCAAACAATTCCTCCTTACGTTCTGCGCTGTTTACGTAACGCATATCGCATTCAACATCCTTATCGCGTAACAAAATACGCAAGCTATGCGAGGAAATACTGTTTACATCAGTATGCAGCGACATAGCTGATTTCTTTGCAACATCTATATTCATCAAATTATCCTCTGAGTTCCAATGGAATCAATTATCACGCTACATTAAAAACGCAACAAGGGTTGGCTCCTTATGGGGCCAACCCTTATCTATATCAAGGCGTTTAGTTTTCCTTAATGGACGTCACGCCAATATTCTTTCTTCAGCGCATAAGCCAGCACAAAGAACACCAACAGGAATATCATCACAAAAATTCCGTAAAACTGACGCTTCGCCTTCACAGGTTCGCCCACATACGACAGGAAGGCCGTAATATCGTGCGCAATCTGATCATATTCGTCTGCTTTACTTCCTTTGGAAACAAGTTTCAACTCATGCGTTTCATGATCCAGTTCCTGCACACCCTGCAGGTTTGCCAATACGTGCGGCATTGCTGCATTTTCAAATATGGTGTTATTCCAGCCACTGGGCGCAGATGGATCTTTATAAAAACTAATCAGGTAATTATAAATCCAGTCATCACCACGCAAACGGGCCGTCAGGCTTAAATCCGGAGGGGCTACTCCAAACCATGATTTGGCCTGATCTTCAGGAATCGTGTTAAGCATGGGTTCGCCGATTTTAGCGTCGCCAAGCATCATTTCCGCTTTAGCGACATCTTCTGGAATTCCCAGATCTGATGCCACGCGATTGAGGCGCATAAACTGCAGGCTATGGCAGCCCTGGCAATAGTTAATGAAATAACCCGCACCACGTTGCATTGAAGCTTTATCGCTCAAATCAACGTTGGCTGGTTTTAGTTCCAGGCCTGAGCCTGACGCCAGCAAGGTAGAAGGCATCAGCGCGATCAAAAGTGTGATTGCTAACTTTCTCATTTTGTCACCCTCTCTGGAACAGGTTTGGTTTTATCAATCTTGCTGTAAATCGGCATCAACAGGAAAAAGGCAAAATACAATATCGTTCCAATCTGCGAAAGTGCAGTATACAGCGCTGAAGGCGCCTGTGTTCCAAGGTATCCCAGCATAATAAATACCACCACAAACATGCCAATCATAAACTTGGTTATCGGGCCTTTGTAACGGATTGATTTAACCGGGCTGCGATCCAGCCAGGGCAGAAAGAACATTACCAGAATGGATGCAAACATCGCGATAACGCCCCACACCTGGGTACCGGCAAAACTCGGTACCGCACGCAAAATCGCGTAAAAAGGCGTGAAATACCATACTGGCGCAATGTGCTCAGGTGTTTTGAGCGGGTTTGCCGGCTCAAAGTTAGGCGCCTCAAGGAAATAGCCGCCCATCTCAGGAGCGAAAAATACCACAGCGAAAAACAGGATCAAAAACCCGACCACGCCTACAATATCCTTCACAGAATAGTACGGGTGGAAAGGAATACCATCTGCCGGCGCATTCTCATCCCAGCGATTACCTTTCGGGCCTTTCTTGATTTCAACACCATCGGGGTTATTTGAACCCACCTGGTGCAAGGCAACGATATGCACGTAAACCAGAGCTACAAGGATAAAC
>JAAELZ010000137.1 GCA_024226105.1 Pseudomonadota bacterium
CGGCTATTGCGAAGATATACAACGCCGGGGGCGGGATTTTGAGTTGTAATATACGAGTTCATGAGTTGATCAGTGCTTCCCTAACTAAATCCCGGGTCAAACTGATCCATCAAAAAAGAAACAAAAGGCCACATCAGCGCAGTTGTTAATGCAGGTTGCCACATCTCAATGAAAATGGGCGCCTCAAACGCCAGTCGGTTTGTCCAGGCTGTTATGGCGATACTAATCGATTGCAAAACAAAGACTAAAAACATTTTTTGCAGAAAGTTAAACAGCTGGAATTTTTTGTAGCTCATCGCCGCTATAGTGCCAATTAGCGCCTTTCCCAGAGCGTGCTGGCCGAGCAGTGAAAAGCTGATCACATCTTCGATCAAACCATTCATCCAGCCGAACATGACCCCCAGATGCGCGGGCAAGACCAGCACCCAGTAGAACACCACCAGGGTAATCCAGTCCGGCCAGTAATATTTTACCGTCTCCGGAACAGGAATAACGGTCAACAATGCCGCAACCAGCATGGTCACAACAATGTAACCCCAGCCCGGTGTCCTTTCGTGTCGAATCTTTGCTTCGCTCATTGTTGCTCCGGGGCGGGTTGTGACAGTGATGCTTTAGCCTGGCGTTCGACAGGCGCAGTTTGAGGCTCTGCATCACCAGGTTTCTGCGAATTTTCCGACACCCCCGCATTTCGCGCTATCAGGGGTTGATCAAGCAACAAAATATTTTTCACTTTATTCATTTCTGCAAAGGGCCTGGCCTCAATGGTCAGAAACGGTTCGCCGGCCAAACCCTGAATGCTGCTCACCTCAGCAACCGGGTACCCCGCTGGAAATACCTCACCCAGGCCGGAGGTAACCAGTACGTCACCCACTTCAATATCCGCCTGAAACGACATAAAGGGAATTTTCAGTATCTGGCTGTTGCCGGTGCCCCGTGCAACGGCGCGCAGACCATTGCGCAGAACCTCTACGGGGGTCGCATGGCTGGCATCGGTAATCACCGTAACCACGCTGTGGTTATAGGCGATTTTACTCAGTTGGCCAATCACACCATTGGCATCGATGACAGGCTGAGAAAGAATCACATCCTCCCGTGATCCGTGATCAATAACAATGCGTTGATCATAGGGCCCCTGTAATTCAGTACGAATAATGCGCGCCATTTTGATCACCGCATCACCGCGTGCCTGGCTGGCCGAAAACAGTACCAGCAAGCGGTTTTTCTCGACTTCAAGCGCATCGTATTTTTGTACTTTGGCAAGCAGACGTTGATTCTCGAACTCAAGGGAATCGACCCGCTGGCGAAGCTTTTCATTCGGCCAGTAATCTTCAAAAAATGTGCCCATACGCACCGGCACCGATAAAACGGTGTTAAACGGCGTATTGATGTTAGACATGACACTGCGTGTCCAGTCGAAGTAAGATGTCCGATGATCCAGAATAATTAACGCAATCGTAACAATTGCGACGAAGATAAAGCGATAGAGAAGCGTGAAAATGTGGTTAGACACGCGAATTCACAGAAAATATATTTTTTACAATCAACAAGATAACAATATATATTAATGCTACCTGTCCTGCAGGGGTGAAACAATTCAGGAGCCGGTTCGGAACACTATCCCGGCAGGACATGACGCGCCTTCTCTTCATCAGGTGATAAAGGCGAGGCGCTGAGTAATACTTAGGAGTCGTATGCAAACACGTTGCCAATTGAGTCCATTTCCTCTAATGCCCGCCCGCAGCCGCGTGCGACACAAGAAAGCGGGTCGTCCGCTATCACCACCGGCAGGCCGGTATCCTGCATCAGGCGTTGATCCATATCTCTCAACAGGGCACCGCCGCCGGCAATCACCATACCTTTTTCACCGATATCGGCGCTTAGCTCGGGCGGAGTCTTTTCCAGCGCCTGGCGAATCGCCTGCACAATTTGTTCCAGAGAATCGGAAATCGCTTCATGAATTTCGGTACTGGTAATTACGATGCTGCGTGACATGCCTTCTGTCACATCACGGCCCTTAACTTCCATTTCCATAAATTCAGATTCAGACCACGCCGTACCAATGGTTTGCTTAATACGTTCGGACGTGGCTTCACCAATCAATACCCCATGTCGACGACGCACATAATTGATAATGGCTTCATCAAAGCTATCCCCCGCGACACGCAAGGAGTTGGCATACACCATACCACCCAGTGACAGTACGCCGACCTCGGTGGTCCCGCCGCCGATATCAACCACCATGGAACCTGTCGGTTCACCGAC
>JAAELZ010000138.1 GCA_024226105.1 Pseudomonadota bacterium
ATGGCCGGGCATCGGTAAATGGATGGTGGATTCAATTTTCCGCCGCGATTACCCCTCGGTGCAGGGCGGCCTGTTAATGATCGCGGGCATCGTCATGCTGGTCAACCTGATCGTCGATGTGCTGTACGGCCTCATCAATCCTCGCATTCGCCATTAGAACATTTTCAGAACCATGAATACTTCAGCAGACACTACCAGCACAGGCGCCATCAAAGCGCCCGAACGACGCGCACCGCTGGCGGAGTTCTGGCATTATTTTCGTGAGAATCGCGGAGCGGTGGTCGGCCTTTTCTTTTTTATCGGTGTATGCCTGATCGCAATCTTTGCTGATTTCCTGGCCCCGCACAGCCCGATTGAACAATACCGCGATGCGCTGCTTACCCCGCCTGTATGGCAGGATGGTGGCAGCTGGAAATTTGTGCTTGGCACCGATGCGGTCGGCCGGGACATCATGTCACGCCTGATTCACGGCAGTCGCTATTCACTTTTTGTCGGCTGTATCGTGGTTTCTATTTCGCTGTTTTTCGGGGTGCTGATCGGCCTGATTTCCGGTTATGCCGGGGGCGTGGTCGATACCATTATTATGCGCCTGATGGACGTCATCCTGAGCTTTCCAAGTTTATTGCTGGCGCTGGTACTGGTGGCCATACTCGGGCCCAGCCTGACCAACGCAATGATCGCAATCGCCATTGTGCAACAACCGCACTACGTACGCCTGACGCGCGCCGCCGTCATCGGCGAGAAAGAAAAAGATTACGTCACCGCGGCCAGGATTAGCGGGGTGCGCGTTTTACGCCTGATGTTTTTTACCATACTGCCAAACTGCATGGCACCTCTGATCGTGCAGGCTGCACTGTCCTTTTCCAACGCCATCCTGGATGCCGCTGCACTGGGGTTTCTGGGCATGGGTGCACAGCCGCCCACCCCGGAATGGGGCACCATGCTCGCCGAAGCACGCGAATTTATACTCCGCGCCTGGTGGGTGGTGACGCTGCCCGGGCTGGCGATATTATCCACCGTGCTGGCGATTAACCTGATGGGTGACGGCTTACGCGATGCCCTGGACCCCAAGCTGAAACGCTCATGAGTAATTCATTCTAATGGCACTGCTCGAAATAGAAAACCTGTCGGTCGGGTTCAAGACCGCAAGCGGTCAGCTGCTTGCGGTTGATGGCGTGTCGTTTTCTGTCGATGCCAGCGAAGTACTGGCGATTGTGGGGGAATCGGGCTCCGGCAAATCGGTGGCGATGCTCGCGGTAATGGGCCTGCTGCCCTGGACGGCTACGGTGACTGCGGATCGTATGGATTTTGAGGGCCAAGACCTGCTCACCATGGGTAAAAAACAACGCAGAAAAATCATCGGTAACGATATCACCATGATTTTTCAGGAGCCGATGTCCAGCCTTAACCCCTGCTTCACGGTAGGTTTCCAGCTCGGCGAAGCGATTAAATCGCACCTGAAAATGTCACGCGCGGAACGTCAAAAACGGGCCATTGAGATCCTCGAACTGGTCGGCATCCCGGCCCCGGAAAAACGCCTGTCGGCCTTTCCTCACCAGCTTTCCGGTGGCATGAGCCAGCGCGTGATGATTGCCATGGCCATTGCCTGTAACCCCAGGCTGCTGATTGCTGACGAACCCACCACGGCACTTGATGTCACCATTCAGGCGCAAATTCTTGAACTGCTGCTCGGCTTGCAGCGCGATACCGGCATGGGCCTGGTACTGATCACCCACGACATGGGCGTGGTAGCTGAAACCGCGCAACGCGTATCCGTGCAATATGCTGGTCAGAAGGTCGAAGAACAGGCAGTAATTCCCCTGTTTGAGCAACCTTTTCATCCCTATACATCAGCCCTGCTTTCCGCGCTTCCTGAGCGCGCAACCTCGCGCAAACTGCCCTCCATACCGGGTGTGGTGCCCGGGCAATATGATCGACCGGCCGGCTGCCTGTTCGCTCCACGCTGCGCCGATGCAACGGATTTATGTCATCAAACCGTGCCACCACAACAGGGCGTGGACAAAGGCTACGCCCGCTGCCATTTCCCCTTACAACATCTGCAAGAGCGCCAGGCATGAGTAAAGACACAATCCTGGTTGCCGAAGACCTGAGCAAACACTACTCGATCCCGCTGGGTGCCTTTAAAGAACCCGCCACGCTCAAAGCGCTGAATAGCACCAGTTTCACCTTATCCAGACGAAAGACACTTGCGGTGGTGGGCGAGTCCGGCTGCGGTAAAACCACGCTGGCACAACTGGTGGCGATGATAAACCAGCCCACCCTGGGCTCGCTTAAAATTGCTGAGCAGGAAATCGTTGGTGCAGACAAAACGGCTCTGAAAGCCCTGCGCTCACGCGTGCAAATCGTGTTCCAAAATCCCTATGGTTCCTTGAACCCGCGCCAGAAAATTGGTGCTGCGCTGATGGAACCGCTGCGCATGAATACCAAACTTGGTAAAGCCGAGTGCCGAAAGCGCGCCTACGCTATGCTTGACCAGGTCGGCTTGAGGCCCGAACATTTTGATCGCTATCCGCATATGTTTTCCGGCGGCCAGCGCCAGCGTATCGCGATTGCACGCGCTTTGATGCTGGAACCGGAAATACTGGTGCTGGATGAGCCCGTTTCGGCCCTGGATGTATCGATCCAGGCGCAGGTTCTAAACCTGTTGGCAGAGCTTCAGGACAAGCACGATCTGGCCTACCTGTTTATCACCCATGACCTGTCGGTGGTCAAACATACAGCAGATGAAGTAATGGTGATGTATCTTGGCAAAGCCGTGGAACATCGCCCCGCAAAAGATCTGTTCGATTCGCCGCAACACCCCTATACCCGGGCCCTGCTCTCTGCCACACCTATCCCGGTACCCGGGGCCAAAAAGGAGCGCGTCCATCTTGAAGGCGAAATCCCTTCACCCATCGACCCGCCCGCGGGCTGTTATTTTCATCCGCGCTGCCCCTTATGTTTCGAATCCTGCCGCAGTGAGGTTCCACTACCACAGCCCTGCGGTGACGGCATGGTTGCCTGTCACGCCATCACACAGCCGGAAAAGCTCAGCGATACTGCTTAAGGTACCAGACTTCCAGCGCGCGCTTGGCCCAGTGAAACAGGCGCAAATTCGGCAGCATCAGGTTATTTTTCTCGCTGCGTGTAACCAGCATCCCCTTATTTACTGAATCGACGATGCACATCAATTCAACCTTGAATTCGGCATCAGGTATCTCGCCGGCAAATTCTCCGGCAAGGTTTTTTGCCGCCACTTCGGCCTGTAAATCCGCCATATGCGCCTGCTTTGGCATCCAGTCCGGGCCGGGGTAACTTCCTGAATCGCCGGCCACATAAACACAATCAAAACCTTCGACCTTACAGTTTCGACCGGCCTTGAGCAGCCCGCCCTCCGAGCGTGGTAAGGTGCTGGCATTGAACCAGGCATTTCCCGTCATGCCCGGCATAAACAATATCAGATCGGCCGCGAATTCCGCCCCCTCCGTACTGACTTTATTGGCCTCAAAACCTTTCATTTTATAACCAAGCTGAGTTTCAATATCACGCTTTTTCATTTCGTCCAGCAGGCCCTTTACCGCTTTTTCACCCAGGCGATTCCCGGGTTTGGCAGCGGGGCTGAAAAACACCAGCTTAAATCTCTCGCGCCGCCCCTGCTTGCGCAGCAGCGTATCGATACCGAATAAAAACTCAAACATCGGCCCGCCACGCATCGCGGACGGTTCATTCGGGTTTCCAGCAAAACCAATGGCAATCGTCCCGCCCTGAAGTTCGGCCAGACGATCACGGATTCTTTCCGCCGCGTCCAGGCCTTCGCAGGGTGTAATCGCGTGTTCGATACCGGGAAGTTTTTTAATAAATTGCCCCCCGGAGGCGATAATCAGACCGTCGTTGCGAACCTCACCCTCACTGGTTTCAACAACCCGCCCATCCTCACTAAGGCCGATGACGCTTGCAGCGAAAAACTGCACATTCATACGCTCAAAAAACGGCATCAACGGCACGATTAAATCTTCACGTTTGCGTAAGCCCGCGGGTATCCAGATCATGCCCGGTAGATAGTGGAACTCCGCACAGGGTGCGATCAGGGTAATTTCTACTGCCTTATCCTGTTTCCGCAGTTTTCGTATAGCAGTCAGCGCGGCAAAGCCTGAGCCAATAATGGTGATTTTTTTCACTGGTTTATAAAGAAACTCTCACATTCAGGTTACTGCGCTGAACTCACAATGGCTGCTGAACAGTGCCATTTTGGGTTTACAGCGCATTTTGCTCAACATAGCCTTGCAACGACGGTTTCGACCGTTCCCTGCTGGCATCAAATTCATCTCTAAGGCTATTGGCCGTTTTTAGCCAATGCACCTGCCCGCGGCTTATCGCAGAGTTAATGTCGGCGAACGAGCCGCTACTATGCCACTGCCGATATGCTTTTGCCAGCATCGGAAACATAGATTTTCGCAGGGGCGTTAAACTGGCGAAGTAAAAATGAATGCCGGGTCTATTATCTTCAGCCACAAGCCCGGGCAGGGTCGACAGGCAATCAGCCAGGGTATCACGCACGGCGCGCGCAAACAGGTGTCGATGCCGATTTTTTTCGATCAGCATTTCGTTCCAGCCCGGTGCCAGCAGGTCTTCTGCAATCAATTCGCCAATTTCATGCAGAATCAGCACTTCCCGCTGATCAATGCTGGCGCGTTCAAGCGC
Organism: Pseudomonadota bacterium; assembly: GCA_024226105.1. Taxonomy (GTDB): domain Bacteria; phylum Pseudomonadota; class Gammaproteobacteria; order Arenicellales; family Poriferihabitantaceae; genus JAAELZ01. The sequence goes on from JAAELZ010000138.1 coordinate 4,702, forward strand.
CAACAAAGCATCCGCCTCAAAATCATAGTATTCCACCACCCTGGCCATGGCATTGTCCGGGCGGCTCCACTGCCATTCCTCCAGTAAGTCCCAAATGAGGCGCGCGACTGACTCGGTTCGTATAAGAATATTCCCGGACTGCATCACAGCCGGGGGCGCACTCAGCTCACGCGCCAACTCCCGACCGGCGATGGTGAGCTTATAACGATCGGTGCGCTCGAATGACTGAAGCTCAGCGAGCATAAAAACAGGCTTAGCAAAACGACCGTAACCCGCACTGTAGGTATAACCCAATGGTTGCAGGACCCGGTTAAGTGGCTCTGAATCAAAAGCCTGATAGCTGACACCCTGAAATTCCAACGCTTGAAAACCATCCACCTCAATCGCCTCCCAACGCGCTTCCGTATTACTGACCCAATCCATTAAGGTGCTCTGATCCAGCGGTTCGTTCATCGCGATACCGTGTGACCAACGGTAATACTCCCGCATCCGGATTAAATATATACAAATGGAATAATCTGCCGCAGACTCTCGATCAGAAAGATCGCAATTGAACTGAACGGCTTGTTTTAGCGTTTCAATACTCATAATGTAGGCCAGGCAGGCCCTTCTGAATTGGAGGGCCGACCGGGGAAACATATCACGGAATTAGACCAATATCGAACCATGAGACTCAGAATTCGCAATACCTTCAAAAACCGTGAAAACGCCACGATTGAGGAAAAGGCCAGTATCCTGGCCTACAATATCTGGCAAATCTCGCTTGCAGGCGCCAAAAACCTGCACGAAGAAGATTACCTGTTTGAAAGCGACGCGCAACGTGTCGGCGTGATTCGCGAGTACCTGGTATTTCTGGTACACGTCGCGGACCGTATGGTATTTGACAAACTGGATGAGGCCGAACGTACAAGCTTTGTCAACGAGCTGGCTCAATACACCGCGAAGCAGATTCAGCGCAATACCGAAGAAATCGCAGGGCCCGGTGAATACAAAAAAAACTACCTGGCCACGATTAACGACCGCTTCAGCGAATATGCACGCGGCTCATTTGAAGACGGAAAACCGGGCTATTCCCTGCTACGCATGTTTGGCGAGAACGTACGCCGGATCATGGGCGATGATCAAACCAATAAATGGACGATTGATCAGATCATGGATGTTGACGGCCCGCTGCTGGTAGGTAAAATGGCCGATTCGCTCAACAGCATAATTGGAAAACCCAGCGAAGAGGAAAAAAGCAAATCCAGCGTTGATCTGCTAATGGATGAAAATTGAAAAATACCACACCTGCACCCGGACAAACCTCGAAGTAGGGCGGATAAACAAAGCGCACCACCATTATTACAAATTTCCATATGTGTACTAATCCCCCTCTATCCCCCTTTATAAAAGGGGGGAGTTTTAGTCGCTACCAGCATTATGACCCCTAGAAACCTTCACTATGGCCCTCAGCTCAACCATCTATAAAGTCGAACTACAGGTCTCCGACCTGGACCGGCACTACTACCAGACCCATTCACTGACCGTCGCTTTACATCCTTCTGAAACTGAACTAAGAATGATGGTGCGCCTGCTTGCCTTCGCCTTAAATGCCAGCGAGCATCTAGAATTCACCAAAGGCCTGAGCACCGATGAGGTTCCGGACTTATGGGAAAAGGCGCTGACCGGTGACGTAGAACACTGGATCGAAGTCGGCCAGCCTTCTGCCAAACGCGTCAAAAAAGCCTGCAACCAGTCCGCGCGGGTTTCGATTTATACCTTTTCCGGGCACAGCGCTGAAGTATGGTGGCAACAAAACCGGAAGGATTTCTCCCGGCAGACAAAACTACGGATCGTAAATCTACCCGCTGAACAGCTCAGTGAATTAAGCAATAACATGACGCGCACTATGTCACTGCAATGCACCATTCAGGAGGGTTTGATCTGGTTCGGCGATGCCGGGCAAAGCAGCGAAATTACGCCGGTGGTTTTACAGGACACTTCCTGATTCAGGCGCTCAAGCGTTTTGAATTCATGACCAGGCTGAGCCTCTTGTGCAATTCGTTTTTTCATGTACTATTGAAACATGGATACTTCCCAGGCTATTAATGCCTTTTCGGCGCTTGCCCATGAAACCCGGCTTACGGTTTTCAGGTTATTGATTAAAGAAGGGGAACAGGGGTTGTCAGCGGGCATTATCGCGCAACGGCTGGAGGTACAGCCTTCTACGCTCACAGCCCACCTTCATATCCTTCGACGCGCAGGTTTAATTCAATCTACACGGCAGAAACAGAAAATCCTTTATTCAGCGGATATTCCCGGTACGCGTGATTTGCTGCAATTTCTGACCCAGGAATGTTGTGAGGGGCGCCCCGAAATATGCGCTGAACTATCCGCATCAGTGAAAATTTGCTGAATGCGGGCCGGCCAGGGTCGTTAATCAACGGGGTCGATGGCGATTCAGAAACGCAACCAGTGAAAGCATCACCGGCACTTCGACCAGAACACCGACGACCGTCGCCAGCGCAGCACCTGAATGCAGACCAAACAGGGAAATAGCCACTGCGACCGCCAGTTCAAAGAAGTTTGATGCACCAATCATGCAGGCCGGCGCAGCAATATCATGCGACAGCCGCAATGCTCGGGAAGCATAATAGGCGATGAAAAATATTCCATAGGTCTGCAGGATCAGAGGAATGGCGATGAGCACGATGGTTTGCGGTTGTTCGAGTATGACTTGTGCCTGAAAGCCAAACAGCAATACCACGGTCGCCAGCAAACCCATAATTGACCATGGCTTCATGAGATGAATGAATCGATTCAAACGGTGATGGTCGTTTCTGGAATCGAGGTGACGGCGCGTAAACACACCTGCAATTAACGGCAATACAACATACAGCACGACTGAAAGAAACAACGTCTCCCAGGGTACCTGAATATCGCTCACGCCGAGCAGCATGGCGGCAATTGGCGCAAAAGCAAAGATCATGATAACGTCGTTCACTGCAACCTGCACCAGCGTGTAGTTTGGGTCTCCTTTGGTCAATTGACTCCACACAAAGACCATAGCCGTACAGGGCGCAACACCCAGCAATATCATACCTGCGATATATTCATTCGCTGACTGGGGATCCACCCAGGCAGCAAAAAACACCCGAAAAAACAACCAGGCAATCACCGCCATAGTAAACGGCTTGATTAACCAGTTTACAACCACAGTCAGAATTATTCCCCGCGGCCTTTTACCAATATCTTTTATGGATGAAAAATCAATCTGCACCATCATCGGGTAAATCATTACCCAGATAAATACCGCAACCACCAGGTTGACGTGCGCCCATTCAAGCCCGGCAACGAAGCTGAACAGCCCTGGAAATACGTTTCCCAGACCCACGCCTACAACGATACACAGGCCAACCCATACTGAAAGATAACGCTCAAAAAGTCCCATTATTTAGTCCTGAAAAATATCATTAATGTTGTAAACCGGAAGAAATCCCCGTATACGCCTTTTCGAGGTTAACGAGCGCGGCATGCAACATGCTGCGCGGGCAGGCTATATTAATTCGCGCGAATCCCGCACCTTCACGCCCGAACCAGTGCCCGGGATTGACCGCCATTTGCGCATCACTCACTAAAAATGTTTCCAGCTGCCTGGCGTCAAGACCGGTCTCCCGAAAATCAAGCCAAACCAGGTAGCTTGCTTCGGGTTCGACGAATTTTATCAAGGGTGTTTTGAGTTGCAGGAAGTTTCTGAGGATTGCTATATTGCCCCGTAGATAGTCTGTGACCTGTTCAAGCCAGGGTTCCCCCTTCGTATAGGCCGCCAACATCGCAGCGTTGCTAAAAACGTTGTTTTTATTAATCTCCATGCGCTTATACCAGTCCGTACAGGCCTTACGTTTTTCCTCGTCTTCGATAACAATCATCGAATTGGCGACCCCGGCCAGATTAAATGATTTTACCGGTGAAATACAGGTGGCCGAATAAAGGGAGGTTTCGTGGGAAATGCTCGCAACGGGAGTATATCGGCCCTGATACGTAATATCACCGTGAATTTCATCGGCAATGATGAATACATTATTTCTGAGACAAATTTCCGACAGCCTTGCCAGGTCTTTGTTCGGCCAGACGCGGCCCAGCGGATTGTGCGGGTTACAGAGTATTAGTAGTTTATTGTCCGGATCCGCGGTGACGGATTCCAGGTGATCAAAATCCATCTGATATTTGCCCTGCTCGAGTTTCAGGGGGTTTTTAACCAGGCGACGTTTGCCCGCCCTCAGGATCAGCTTGAAATCGTAAAAAACCGGCGGCTGAACAATGACGCCATCTCCTTTTGATGAAAAAAGGTTTATCAGTACCGCCAGAGAATTAAGTGTCCGCGGTGTGCTGATGATGTGTTCCGGGTTAAAAGACCAGGCATATCTATTCTGATACCAGCTGGCCACCGCACCACGTAGATCACCCCTGCTGACTTCATAACCAAATACCCCGTGGTCGACCCTCAGGGATAAGGCTTCAATAATTTCCGGAGCTGCCCTGAAATCCATATCCGCCACCCATGACGGCCACAGCTCAGAAGTACCAAAAATGCCCTGCATGGTTTCCGCATCGAATTTCAACGTAGGAACCTCTGTTCGATTTACGATGGAATCAAAATTCTCTGCTTTAGTCTTCATAGTTGCATTGACATTGTTATCTCAGGCAAGTTACCATATTTCATGATTTTGTGAAATAACAAAATACTACTATTGTTACAGGCTAAAATAATGAGCAAACTAAGTATCTTTGAACCCGCCATGTGTTGTGAAACCGGCGTTTGTGGTGTCGATGCCGATACCATTTTAATCAATTTTAC
>JAAELZ010000139.1 GCA_024226105.1 Pseudomonadota bacterium
GCGAGGACGCGGGACGCGCCGAACGCTTTACTTTAAGCCAGGGGCAAATTCTGCTCGACTATTCGAAAAATAGAATAACCGGGCAAACACTGGAGCTACTGATCGCCCTGGCCCGCGAAGCGGGATTGAACCAGGCCATCGCAGACATGTTTTCAGGCGAGAAAATCAATCGCACCGAGAAACGGGCCGTGTTACACACGGCACTGCGAAATACCGCAAAAAAACCGGTGATGTTTGAAGGCAAAGATGTGATGCCCGACGTTGAACGCGTACTCAATCAAATTCAATCGTTTTGCCAGCAGGTTCGCTCCGGAGCCTGGCTGGGCTACACCGGTAAACCCATCCAGCATATTATAAACATCGGCATCGGCGGCTCTGACCTGGGCCCGCAAATGGTGGTTCACGCCTTAAAACCCTATTGGACAGACACCCTCACACCTCATTTTATTGCCAACATAGATGCTGCCGATATGCAGGCGACGCTCTCGGACATTGATCCCGAGACCAGCTTGTTTATTATTGCCTCAAAAACCTTTACTTCAACCGAAACCATGGCCAATGCGCTGGCGATACGGGAATGGTTTCTGGATGCTCCCGGTACGCGAAGGCAAGACATAAAAAAGCATTTTGTTGCCGTATCCAGCGCTAGCGAAAAGGTAGAAACATTTGGTATCGCGCCCGCAAATATGTTTGAGTTCTGGGAATGGGTGGGCGGCCGGTATTCTTTATGGTCCGCCATCGGCCTGCCCATAGCGCTAATGGTCGGCATGGCGCATTTCAGAGAACTGCTCGCAGGCGCTCACAAAATGGATACACATTTTCGAAATGCCCCTTTTGAACAAAACATGCCCGTTATTATGGCGATGCTCGGTGTGTGGTATCGGGATTTCTTTGACGCCAGCAGCCACGCAATTTTACCCTATGATCATAATCTTCGGAAACTGCCGGCCTACCTGCAGCAGGGCGATATGGAAAGTAATGGCAAGAGCGTTACGCTTGATGGCGAAGCGGTAAACTACCATACCGGCCCGATTATCTGGGGTGCCGTGGGCGCCAACGGCCAGCATGCTTTTTATCAACTGATCCACCAGGGCACGCAACTCATCCCGGCAGATTTCATTGCACCGGTAGAATCTTTTTATTACGCAAGCAGCGTATATGGCGAACATCACGCGGTGTTGCTGTCAAACTGCATTGCACAGTCGCAGGCGTTGATGTACGGACGTGAACAACAGCATGTTGAACAGGAGTTTTCGGACCAACCGGAGCTGATTCCACACCGATCATTTGCCGGCAACCGACCCAGCAATACGCTGTTGATAGATAAAATCACGCCGCACAATCTGGGCGCTCTGATTGCGCTTTACGAACATAAAACCTTCGTACAGGGCGTAATCTGGAACATCAACTCTTTTGATCAATGGGGTGTCGAACTGGGCAAGCGTTTATCCACCGAAATCGAACTGGAGTTGAAAGGAGAACGCGCGCTCAGGAGTCATGATGCCTCTACCGAGGCTCTGATCCAGCACATCCTGGAGCAGCAGAAGCAGATACAAGATTAGAGCGTTTAACCGGGTTCGACAAGATCGAATCGCCTTATTCAATCAGCGATTCCAGCGCATACAAATCCTCTAAACTTTCTCGTTTGCGCACCACGTGTGCGGCCTCGCCATCCACCATTATTTCTGCGGCACGCGCACGTGCATTATAGTTTGAAGAAAGCGCGAAACAGTACGCACCCGCCGTTCGGATGGCAAGCAAATCGCCAGGCTTAACCGCCAGCGTTCGATCCTTTCCCAGAAAATCTGCAGATTCGCAAATCGGGCCTACCACATCGTACACGGCCGCTTTTGAATCCGGTTCCTGATCCACATTGATGATCTCCTGATAAGCGCCGTATAGCGCGGGACGAATAAAATCATTCATTGCCGCGTCTACTACACAAAATTTTCCAACTTCTCCGGCCTTAATATATTCAACCCTGGTCACCATTATGCCCGCATTACCAAGCAGCGCCCGGCCTGGCTCAATCGCAACCGGCAATGTCAAATCATGTGCCTGCATACGCGTAAGCAAAGCCTGCCAGTATTGATCTGGCAGGGGCGGCATTTCATCCTGATACCTCACACCCAGGCCACCACCAAAATCAACCACCTTGATTTCAATACCTGTTGTGCGCAGTTTTTTGACAAACTCCAGCAGCCGATCCATCGCATCCTCCAACGGCGATAGTTCGGTTAATTGAGAACCAATATGACAGGCTACACCCAAAACGCTTAAATTCGGGTGTTGGTGCGCAAACTCATAACAGCTCAGCGCTCGTTCCAGCGATACGCCAAATTTATTGTCTTTCAAACCCGTTGATATGTACGGATGGGTTTTCGCATCCACATCGGGATTAATGCGCATTGATATCGGCGCAACCTTGCCCCTGGCTTTAGCTATACGTGCAATGCGTTCAAGCTCAGCCATTGATTCGACATTAAAACATTCAATCCCCACGTCCAGTGCCAGCTCGATTTCCCACTCGAGCTTGCCGACACCGGAAAAGATGACTTTGCCGGCACTTCCACCGGCGGCCATTACGCGCTTTAATTCCCCGCCCGAGACAATATCAAAACCCGAACCGAGCTTTGCCAGCACACCCAGAACCGCAAGATTGCCGTTTGCTTTTACCGCATAATGGATTTGGTGCGGGTAATCCCCAAAGGCATTATCAAAAGCAAACCAGTGCTGCTCAAGCGTTGTGCGAGAATAGACAAATAAAGGTGTTCCGTGAGTCGCAGCGAGCGAACGTACAGAGCATCCTTCGGCGAACAATTCGCCGTCCTTGAAATTGAAGTGGTCCATCCTGGTTTACTATTGACTTATCTCACCGTCTTTTTTTGGCTTTTCAGCATCGGTAGCCGACGCCTCAGTAGTGGCCGGAGCAGGTTCATCCGCTGTGATGTAAAGCGCCCCTTTTTGCCCACAAGCGGTTAGCGCGAAGGTAGCGATGGTAAGAAGAAGTGCAACAAGCTGTGGTTTACGCATGTTTAAATACTCAGTTAGCTAAAGTGTTAAATTATACAGGGTTGGTCGATCAGTTCGCCGTGGATAAGGCATTTTTCGCGATGGCGGCAGCCTTTTTAACCTGTGCAGGTGCGGTACCGCCGACATGATCTCGTGCATTCAGCGAGCCTTCGAGTGTCAAAATGGCATAGACATCCCCATCGATTCTGCCACAGAAACCTTGCAAGGTCTCCAGGGCAATGCCCGAAAGCATCATCTTGTTCTCAACTGCGTAGCTAACGGTTTTGCCGACAATTTCATGCGCATCACGAAAGGGAATTTGTTTACGCACCAGGTAATCTGCCAAATCCGTTGCCGTTGCATATCCTTGCTCGGCCGCCGCACGCATATTATCCCGGAATAAGGTAATTTGCGGCATCATGGCTGCGTACACCTTAAGGCTGATCAATACAGTATCAATCGAATCAAACAGTAACTCTTTGTCTTCCTGATTGTCACGATTGTAAGCCAGAGGCTGACCCTTCATCAGCATCAGCAAAGCATGCAGGTTACCATTGACACGGCTGGTTTTGCCACGTACCAACTCAGCTACATCCGGGTTTTTCTTTTGCGGCATGATGCTGGAACCGGTACAGAATGCATCACCCAGATCGACAAACTTAAAGGCATCAGATGACCACAAAATCATTTCTTCCGCCATACGCGATAAATGCACCATCATCAGCGCCGCCGCGGCGTTGAATTCAATCATGAAATCCCGGTCGGATACCGAATCCAGCGAATTTTGAGACGGCGCATCAAAGCCGAGTTCGGTTGCCGTCATTTCGCGATTGATCGGAAAACTGGTGCCCGCCAGCGCGGCACTACCCAGAGGGCAGATGTTCATTCGCTTACGGCAGTCACTCAGGCGTTCATAATCCCGCGCCAGATTTGCGTTCCAGGCCAACATGTGATGGCCGAAGGTAACGGGTTGCGCAGTTTGCAAATGGGTAAAACCCGGCATCACGGTAGCCGCTTCTTTATCCGCCAACACCACCAGCGCGGTTTGCAAAGAGCGCAATACCCGCTGGATATCATCAATGGCATCGCGCAAATACAGACGTATATCGGTCGCCACCTGGTCATTTCGAGAACGCCCTGTATGCAGCTTCTTGCCCGCATCGCCGATACGTTCCGTGAGCCGGGCCTCGATATTCATGTGCACATCTTCCAATGCGATATCCCATTCAAACACGCCCGCTTCAATATCGGCCAGAATATCTCTCAAACCCTGTTTAATATCAGCCAGCTCCCCGTCATCGAGAACCCCGATCGAATGCAGCATTCCGGCGTGTGCAAGCGAACCCTGAATATCATGTAAATACAGGCGCTGATCAAATGACACAGATTCGGAGAACTGCTCGACCAGTTCATTCGTACTCTGGCCAAAGCGGCCACCCCAAAGTTTTTTACTCATGCTGACTATTCTGGATTATCGACAGGTTCTACAGGTCACGATTTTATATCATTAAACCGGGGGCGTCAGAAAATTAGCCAGGGTACGATATTTTTCCACCACTTGCTGTATATTCCGTCCTGATAAGGCACAAGACTGCTGAAGATGTGAGGGTCATCGAAACCCATCCGAAAATCAGGATCAAAATTACCCATGAGTTATAAACCACGCTTTTTGCAGAAAGTTGCCCTGGTGGTGGGCCAATTAAGCTTTGTGACCGCGCTGGTGAGCGCGATTTTTCTGTATTTCAAGGTAAACGAACTCGGCGCTGATCACCCGGTATCCGCAAGCTTTCTGGCCTCCGTGTTCTTTTTTACCTTCGTCGGGATACTGCTGAGCATCGTGGGCAGAGCCGATATCCCCGATCTCAAGATTCGACCCTCCGAAAAAAAGCCTAGAACATAGCCCGTAGGGGAAACGGGGCTTCAGCCCCGTTTCTAGCCATTATATTCGTTAAAACAACCACTTACGATTGCGTTCCAGCTTTGCGCTGCATTGCTGAAGTTGGGCTTTGTAGCGCTTGGCTCGCCATTCCACCTTGCGCGCTACTTTAATGAGCCAGGGTTTTTTATGGTAGCTGCCACGCGCATAACCGCCCTGTCCCTCGTGATAATTCAAATAGTGGCGATAGGCATCGGTCTTGGGGATGCGATTTTTTGCCGCAGTCTGCTGCATATACCACTGTATAAAGTCCATCGCATCGGCAAAATCACTGCGACTGCGAAAGTGAGAACCAGTATCTCGTTTGTACACCGCCCACGTACTGTCCAAAGCCTGCGCATAACCATAGGCATCACTGGGCCGTCCATAAGGAATAATACCGGCAAACCATCGCATTGGCGGTTTGGCTTTAGCCTGGAAAGCCGATTCCTGAAACATGATCGACATCGGAACATAAATATTGCCCCCCCATTTATCTGCCGCCTTCTTCGAAGCTTTGTACCAGCTGCTTTTTTCTTCAAAAATTGAGCAGATATTATCCGCCGAGGTCGGAGGACTGGTGGCACAGGCAGTTAAACCCAACACTGAAAAAGAAAAGAAAAGAACCTTTTTCAACATCGAACCCATCAATCTAGAGGCAGCAAACTCATTCGCTATTCATCACTCCCTGGGTCATCAAGATTTAGCCAGTGCAGTAACATTTCATCATAACCAATAATGCCCAACACCGTGCCACCCTCAATCACAGGCGCGCGTTGTAAGCCAAAGCGTTCAAATAACCGCGCGCAATAGCGGATATCCATGGTTGGCGGTACGCTGATCACCGGCTTGCTCATTATTTCATACACATTTACGCGATCGGGGGAGCGATCTTTTGCCAGAACCTGCCTGGCGATGTCTCCCAACCGAACGATACCGTATTCGTCGTCGTCATGGCGCTTATCCACCATCAACAGGCGCGTTTTCACGTGCTTCATTTTAGCGAGCGCTTCACTAATGGTTTCCTGACCGGAGACCATATCAAACTCGCGCAGCATGACGTCCCGTACACGGATAACTGGCGTTTTAATCATAGCTCTTCCTCCACTAACTCAGCGAGCATTTCTGCCTGCCGGTTCAGGCCGATGGCATCTTCAACATCAATCTGGACTGCCACCCCGGCTCCGCGAGTGGCATCGAACTCACCCACCTCACCGATCAATTCCAGGATATGCCGGCACAGGTGTTCCTCTACCAGAAATAACAGCATATCCCGCTGAGATTCCAGCGACAAACCAAAAAAGGAGCGACTGCCCTCCGGGCCTTCACCGCGCGCATTGCTGATCACTGTTACGCCGGTCGCACCGGCGACCTTGGCACTCTCGATGACCTTATTGGTTTTACCATCCTCAACAAAAGCGATAATGAGTTTAAAATGCATTTTTGTTCATCCTCAAATTTTAGAGTGGGGTTTATTCGTGCGACGAGCACGCATATTAGACAATAGCGCGTAGACCATCACGCTCATAATAGGGAAAAGGCTGGCAAAGGCAATCAGCCCGAAGCCGTCAATCAGCGGGCTACGCCCGGGCACACTTTCAGCCAGGCCCAGGCCCAGTGCCGCCACCAGCGGAACCGTCACTGTTGACGTTGTCACACCGCCCGAATCATACGCCAGGGGCACGATAAGCTTTGGCGTGAAGAAAGTTTGTATTACCACAACAATGTACCCGGTGATAATAAAATAGTGTAGCGGGTAACCGACAACAATCCGCCAACTACCCAGCGCCAACCCGACCGCGACCCCTATCGCGACCGCGATACGCAGGCCCATGGTGCTGATGCTGCCACCCGAAACCTGGTTCGCCTTCATCGCAACCGCCAGCAGGGAAGGCTCGGCAATGGTTGTGCTAAATCCGATTAGAAACGCAAATATGTAAACCCAGTAATAATCGACCCATTCTACACCTGCATTCGCGTCGGGCGCAATAAATTCGGCGTTGGTCAGTTGGCCGGCCATCAGTCTTCCTATAGGAAACAGGGCCTGCTCAAGCCCCTCCAGGAACAGCGTCAGGCCGAGTAGTACATAAGCAAAGCCAATCAGTGTCTTGCGCAAATTGACAATTGGCTTGCGAATCACCAGCAACTGAAAGCCGAATATAATGGCAACGATAGGCAGCACGTCTACCAGCGTTTCGAACAAGGCCAGCCCAAAACCCGTTAACCAGCTCATGACACCACCATCCCGTAAACCAGCACAAAGATGATCGGCGTCAGGGAGGCAAAAGCAATCAGGCCGAAGCCATCCGTCATGGGGTTACGCCCCTTGATACTGGAGGCCAGC
>JAAELZ010000140.1 GCA_024226105.1 Pseudomonadota bacterium
GGTCTACGATATTGTGCGCTTTGCGCGTAGTCAGCATATTTTGTGTCAGGGCAGGGGCTCTGCTGCCAATTCCGCCGTGTGTTATTGCCTGGGCATTACCGAGGTCGATCCAGCCCGGTTTAATTTGCTGTTTGAGCGGTTTATTTCACGCGAACGCGATGAACCTCCGGATATTGATGTCGATTTTGAACACGAGCGTCGTGAAGAGGTGATTCAGTACCTGTACCGGAAATACGGGCGGGATCATGCGGCATTGGCTGCTACCGTCATCACCTATCAGCCACGAAGCGCGATCAGAGATGTTGGTAAAGCGCTCGGGTTTTCACTTGAACAGGTGGAACAGCTGGCCGGAGCAATACGCTACTGGGATGATCGTAATAAACTTGAGAAACGTATCGCTGAAGCGGGTTTTGCGGCAGATAATTTACGAATACAAAAGCTGCTAAATCTGGTTTCGGAGTTGCTTGGTTTTCCTCGCCATTTGTCGCAGCACGTTGGTGGCTTTGTGATTTCACGCGGCCCCTTGAGCAAACTGGTGCCGATTGAAAATGCTGCCATGCCAGAGCGCACGGTCATCCAGTGGGAGAAAGATGACCTGGAGGCATTGGGCCTGCTCAAGATCGACGTGCTGGCGCTGGGCATGTTGAGCGCCATTCGCAAGTGTTTTGATTACATCAAGGCCTATCGGGGCGAACGTTTAAGCATGAGCACGCTGCCGGCAGAAGATCCAAAGGTCTATGGCATGATTCAAAAAGCCGATACCATCGGCGTATTCCAGATTGAGTCGCGTGCACAAATGTCCATGTTGCCGCGTTTAAAACCCGCTAATTTTTATGACCTGGTGATCGAAATCGCGATTGTACGCCCCGGCCCGATTCAGGGTGACATGGTGCACCCCTATCTTAAGCGTCGCCGGGATCCGGGCAAAGTCGACTATCCCAGTAAGGCGCTGGAAGCGGTGCTCGAACGAACTCTGGGGGTGCCTATATTTCAGGAGCAGGTGATGCAGATTGCAATGGTTGCGGCCGGTTTCAGTGCCGGAGAAGCTGACCAGTTACGCCGCGCCATGGCGGCCTGGAAGCGCAAAGGCGGGCTGGAGCAGTTCCGCCCCAAACTGCTTGCAGGTATGCTGGCGCGTGGTTATCAGCCAGAGTTTGCTGAGCAGATATTTCATCAGATCAAAGGTTTTGGCGATTACGGCTTTCCGGAATCGCACTCGGCGAGTTTTGCCTTGCTGGCCTATGTTTCATCGTGGCTTAAATACTATGAACCCGCTGCATTTTGCTGCGCATTGCTCAATAGTCAGCCAATGGGTTTTTATCGCCCGGCACAGCTGGTGAAAGATGCACAACGCCATGGCGTTGTGGTAAAACCGGTTGATGTCAATACAAGTGGCTGGGACTCTCACCTGGAAGCCTCTCTGGAATCAGAAAATAACGGGCAAGCGGTTTTACGCCTGGGCATGCGGCAAATTAAAGGAATATCTCTAAATATTGTGCAAAACATAGTTAAAAATCGTATAAAAGGACAATATAGTGACATAACAGACCTCGTAAAGCGAACTGGCCTGAGCCAGTCAAATTTACGTCCACTGGCCGCAGCGAATGCCTTGTCCAGCATCAGCGGGCACCGCCACCTGGCCTATTGGCAGGTGGCCGGCATTGAACAGGCCGCCCCTTTATGGGGGCTTGCCAAATTCAGGGAAACCACCCCCTTATTAAAAATACCCACGGACTGGAATACTGCCCTGGCGGATTACGCAAGTTGTGGCCTGACATTGGAGAAGCACCCGCTTGAATTATTAAGGCCGGAACTGGCCGGGCAGGGAATTTGTACGGCAGACAGGCTGGCACGGAAGAAAAATGGCCAGTTTATACGAGTGGCAGGGCTGGTACTCAATCGTCAACGTCCGGGTACCGCCTCGGGTGTTGTGTTTATCACCCTGGAGGATGAAACCGGGCATATTAACCTGGTGGTCTGGCCAAAAATCGCAGAAGCCCTGCGAAAAACCGTGCTGCAGTCAAAGCTGATGTTCGCTGCAGGGCAGGTCCAGATCGAAAGCGGCGTAATTCACCTCATCGTATCTCATTTACGCGATGACAGCCACAGGCTGGGCGGCCTGCAAACCAAATCCCGGGATTTTCATTAAGAAATAGAGCCTGAGCCTCCTGGAACAGGGTGGAATGGCGCTAAGTTAAGGGTCATTGCGAGCGCAGCGCGGCAATCTAAATGTTCGGAGCGCCCTTGTTTTATGGGTCAACTCAAACATTTAGATTGCCACGTCGCTACGCTCCTCGCAATGACGGAGCCCTTAACTTAGCGCCATTCGGGACAGGGTGAGCGTATCGCTGATAATGACGCGGTTCGTTGCTCACCACATCCTACGTTTAATTGTCCGTACTGGCACTTAAACCAGCTTAAACGGCCTCCAGCGTTGCCAGTTTTGCACACAGGCATAAAACGCGCATTGCCGTATCGATGTCATCCAGTTCGGGAAATGAAGGGGCGATACGAATATTGCAATCCTGCGGATCAATTCCATACGGAAAGGGCGCACCGGCCGCCGTTAACTTAACCCCTAGTTTTGCGCTCAACTCGATGGTGCGTTTGGCTGAACCTGTGTTCAAATCAAGGCTGGTGAAGTAACCACCGCGTGGTTTTGTCCAACGTGCAATGTCTATTTCCGCCAGTTCTTCGCTTAAAATTTGTTCAACTCGTTCAAACTTGGGGCCCAGCAAAGCCGCGTGTTTGCTCATATGTTCGCGCAAACTGCTCAAATCCGGAAACAGGGCTATATGGCGTAACTGGTTCACTTTATCCGGGCCAATAGATTGTGCGCCGATAATGTTTTTGGCATAAGCAACGTTTTCCGGGCTGGAGGCAAATGCTGAGACCCCGGAACCGGCAAAACTCATTTTCGACGTAGATGCAAATACGTAGGCGCGATTCGGGTTACCAGCCGCCGCACAGGCAGTAATGATTTCCTTAACCGTATCCAGTTCCCCACTAAAGTAGTGTTCGGCATACGCGTTATCCCACATAATACGAAAGTCATCAGCGGCTGTTTTCATATTTGCCAGACGCTTTACAACTTCATCGGAATAGGTAATGCCTGTGGGGTTGCTGTATTTGGGAACACACCAGATGCCTTTAATAGAGGTATCTTCAGCGACCAGTGATTCAACCTGATCCATATCCGGGCCGTCTTGTGTCATATTGACGTGGATAGATTCAAGTCCGAGGGTTTGTGAAGCCGTAAAATGACGATCATAACCGGGACTGGGGCAGAGAAATTTAGTCTTTTGTTGCTGCCATGGTATTGCGCCCTCACTGACACCAAAAAGACAGGCGCGAGCCAGCGTATCAAACATGAGCGTCAGGCTTGAATTCCCGCCGACAATAATATTTTCGGCCGGTGTCTGGAGTATCTCGGAAAACAGGGCTTTCATTTCGGGCAGGCCATCCAGCCCACCGTAATTGCGACAATCGGTACCGCTGGAGTCTTTGTATGACGCCTGTGTCAGCAGGCTATTTGCCAGATCCAGTTGCTGCGAACTGGGTTTACCGCGCGTCATATCAAGGTTAAGCTGCTGTGCAGCACAGGCGTCGTATTGTTGATGAAGCTCGCTTAGAAGTTGATCTTTTTGGGAATCAGAAAGTTGTGTATAGGCTGTCATGGTTTAGTCAGGTTCAAACGTACGAAAACACCGTTTAGTATGGGAAAAGAACTGTAATTTTAACAGATGTTTAAGGCTGAATAGGTATTGTCGGTGGTGTGCCGTGCAATAATTTCAATGCTGGCATTATGCAACTTTGCAACGGTTTCCAGCACCTCAAGCAGGGCGAGAGGTTCGTTACGTTTTCCAGCAAACCTACTGGAAGCTTGATCAGGCGCATCGGTTTCAAGGCAAATCGAATCAAGTGGCAATTGTTTGACCAGCGCCTGTAGTCGCGTGGCGCGCGGGTAGGTGAGTGCGCCACCAAAACCCAACTTAAAACCCATATCGATTAAACGTTTTGCCTGCACATAACTGCCGTTAAAACTGTGCACAATACCGTGCTTTATCCCGTGCAGCTTCAGTTCACGGGTAAGGTGATCAAGTGCTTTTCTGGCGTGCAGGATGACAGGGAGCCGATGGTTTGCAGCGATGTAAAGTTGAGCCCTGAAAAACTCCATTTGTAGGCCCGGGGCCAGTTCCTTTACAAAATAGTCGAGCCCGATTTCACCAACCGCTGCGCAGGCGTGTGTTTCAAGCCAGCTATCCAGGGATTCACAGTCATTGAGACTATGTGCATGAATAAAATAGGGGTGTATGCCGTATGCTACTAAAATAGCCGGGTTGGACAGCGCAAGGTTTTTTATCCGTAGCCAGGAATCACGGGTTGTGGAGGGGACCACAAAGCGGCTTATACCCGAAGATTGCGCCTCTTCAAGCAAAACATCACGGTCTGTATCAAAAGCGCTAAAGTCGAGATGGATGTGTGAATCAACCAATTTCAAGCTACAAACACCATATTGTGTAATAGATCATTTCCTGTCCAACTGAGATTTAGGATTATAGGCTGTTTAAAGAGATTATCACGGCACAGCAGTATCAATATTAATAAAAAAAATTGTGGTACCCGAGTTCTGCGCTCATGAAACTGGTTCTCTGCCTGCTTGTGGTTTCGGTGTAGAATAGGCAACATGACACCATCACAAATAACCCGGACCATGAACTGGATTGCGATGCCCATCGCGCTAGTTTTGCTGGTGACGGCTTCCTATCATATCTATCAACGTCATTTTGTGGCGCAGCAATCAGGCGTTGATTACCAGTTCGATGATTTGCCGGGCTTAACCAGGGCGCCCCTAACCGCAAATATTAAGGCTATCGTCGATGCACATATTTTTGGGGTCATACCGCAGAAACCCATAGAGGAACCGGTTAAGGTGATAAAACAGGTCGCCAAACCCGTCCCAAAAACGCGTTTGAACATCAAATTAACCGGCATAATTGATGGCGATTCACCCGAGAGCGGGATTGCAATGCTGGAAGTTGACCGTGGTCGCACGCTGGTCGTGGCGGTAGGAGAAAAAATTGGTAAAACAGATGCTATTTTGCATCAGGTGTTGCCGGGGGAAGTGCTCGTAGACCGAAATGGAACAATCGAGTCGGTAAAAATGGTGCGAAAAACGCTTAGTCTTGCAGAGCTCGACCCCGCATTAGAGGATAACTTGCCTCAGCCGTATACCGAACAGGCGGATGAACAGGGCGGTGGAGGAAGAGAATATACCTCCGGAAGTGCTGAAACCTATGGTTCTCAAAAAAGCACTATCAACATCAGGAAATCCGGGGTTCCGCGATCAATCAAACGCTTTCCCGGCAGCAGAAATAATACTGAAACAGAATAGAGAACCCGGCGGGTTCATATAAAACACCCACGCAGCAGGCCTTAGCGAACCCTGAGCATTTAGTCTCCCAGGCTTGTACCGACTTTACGTGCGGTTTGGACCCAGGGATGATCTGGCGGGACACGCTTTTTAATTCCTGCGATCTCTTCCAGTGGGACACCTACTGCCTGCTGGTTTTTATAGGCAACCATGATGCCGTATTGCTCCTGGTTAATAAAATCAACCGCCGCCGCACCCAGGTGTGTAGCCAGGATGCGATCGCCAGCTGAAGGCGTGCCACCGCGTTGCAAGTGGCCCAAAATAGATGTACGGGATTCCAGTCCGGTGAGTTTTTCGAGTTGGCGTGACAAATTTAGCGTGTTGTTGATGTGCACCTGTTCATGTTGCCTGAGTTGTGATTTCAGTTTTTTGCGTTGAGCTTTGTCGGTCGTGACCTCAATCTCATTACTCAGGATTTCAACCGTCATGGCCTGTTGTTGGGTGAGGGCACCTTCCGCCACCGCAACGATACTGAATCGTTTTCCACTCTGAACACGCTTTTTGATCGCTTCAGCGACGCTCTCGGCCGTGTATGGTATTTCGGGAATAAGGATAACATCCGCACCACCGGCGATACCCGCACCCAGGGTCAACCAACCGGCATTGTGGCCCATTAATTCCGCCACGATAATTCGATGATGGCTGTGTGCGGTACTATGCAAGCGATCAATCGCTTCGGTGGCAATGCCCAGGGCGGTATCAAAGCCAAACGTCATTTCTGTTCCGCTCACATCATTGTCGATGGTTTTTGGTAGAGAAATTACGTTCAGGCCGGCATTTTTCAAGTGCAGCGCATTTTTTTGAGTGCCGCCTCCACCCAGGCACAGCAGGCAATCGAGGTGCAGCTGCCTGTAAGTTTCGACAATGGCATCGGTCATATCCATTGACTTTCCGCCAATGGCCATTTTATGAGGTTTGTCACGCGAGGTACCGAGAATGGTGCCACCCAACGTCAGAATGCCGGAGAGGTTTTCACCATTGAGCACCAGAGACTGATTCTGGGCAACGCCTCTGAAGCCTTTCTGAAAGCCCAGAATTTGCATGTCATAGTGTGAAATTGCGGTTTTACCGATTCCGCGAATGGCGGCATTCAGACCGGGCGCATCGCCACCTGCGGTGAGAATTCCAATTTGTTTTTGAGGCATACTTATTCCCAGTTATTTAAAGGTTATGGTTTGTATTTCGTAAATTGAGTGTTAATTCAGCTAACAGCAAAGACACCCTTTGGTAGAATTAGCAATATCACAAGGCCTCCCGAGTGCCAGTCTATCTATTTGCTATGTAATTCAAAAACTATATATAACGTGTACAAAATACTTATCAGTTCGTTTGTTTTTGCCACTATGGCATTTTCCCCGGTTTTCGCACAAAACAGCGTCGACCATCTTAAACGCTTTTTAAGCGAGGTCAAGGCCTACAATGCCGAATTCGATCAGGTGGTACTGGATGAAAACCTTCGGCAAATTGACGAAGCCGGTGGAACACTCACCATCCTGCGTCCCGGGCGTTTTCGCTGGGACTATTATCCACCTGCCGAACAGCAAATTATTGGTGATGGTGAAAAAGTCTGGATTTATGACCTTGAGCTCAGGCAGGTTATCGTGCGTGATCAACAGGCTTCCCTCGGGCAGACACCGGCCATATTGCTGGCAGGCGAAAATGCCAATTTGAGCCATTACAAGCTTGATGACCGTGGCCAGCAGGGTGCTGTGCAATGGGTAAAGATTATCCCGAGAGCGGATTCATCCGGTTTTGAGGATATCCAGGTCGGGTTCATAGACTCTGCTTTGAGCGTGATGGTTCTGGTGGACGGGCTTGGGCAAACCACCCGCATTAATTTTAATAATGGTACGGAGAACCCGTCTTTACCGGCCGAGCAATTTATGTTCGTACCGCCCGATGATATAGACGTAATCGACGAGACCCAGTAACCGTATTCGCCGATTGATGTTAAAGCCCCTCGCCGAACGCCTGCGCCCCAAAACACTGGAAGAAGTTGTCGGGCAGAACCATATTCTGGCCCCGGGCCAACCCCTGTTCAACGCACTAAACGGCAAGGGTTTGCATTCCATGATTCTGTGGGGCCCGCCCGGCACCGGCA